>DNFZ01000083.1 GCA_003486785.1 Clostridiales bacterium
CCGTCAATTTAAGCGCATGCCTTGCAGAGCAGGGAAAGCGCGTGCTGCTCGTGGATGCGGACCCGCAGGGCAACAGCACAAGCGGCCTCGGCATCAAAAAAGAAGGCGATGAAAAATCCATCTACGATGTGTTGATCAATGAAGTACCCATTGATGAAGCAACCAAGGATACCATGATAGACAAACTCAAACTCCTGCCTGCGCACATTGCGCTGGCGGGCGCGGAGGTCGAGCTGGTGAATATGCTTGCGCGCGAGCAGGTGCTCAAGCGCGCGCTAAACGCGACCAAGAGCGGCTATGACTATGTGTTTATCGACTGTCCGCCGTCGTTGGGACTTTTAACGCTCAACGCCCTCACTGCGGCAGATACGCTGCTGGTTCCGATTCAGTGTGAGTTTTACGCGCTGGAAGGATTAAGCCAGCTGATGAACACCGTGAAGCTGGTGCGAAAGAGCCTGAATCCGGATCTGGATGTCGAGGGCGTTGTGCTCACAATGTTTGATTCACGGACTAACCTTTCGATGCAGGTGGTTGAGGAAGTTAAAAAATTCTTCAAAAACAAAGTGTATGAAACCATCATTCCGCGCAGCGTTCGTCTGGGAGAGGCGCCATCGTTCGGCTTGCCGATTTCGCTCTATGCGCCAAACAGCGCAGGCTCAACCGCCTATTGCTCTCTGGCAAGTGAGATGATCTCAAAGGAGGGGAACTGATGGCGGCGCAGAAAAAGGGGCTTGGACGAGGGCTCGACGCGCTGCTCGATCCCTACTCCGTTTCCGTTGAAGAGCAGGCAAGGGCGGGCGCGGTGCTGACCGCGCATGTGCGCGATATCGACACAAACGCGCTGCAGCCGCGCAAGCAGTTTGACGAGCAGTCGCTCAACGAGCTGGCGGAGTCCATTCGCGTGCACGGTATCGTGCAGCCGCTGATCGTCAAACAAAAAGGCGATCGCTATATGATCATTGCGGGCGAGCGCCGGTTTCGCGCCGCGCGCCTTGCGGGGCTTCAGGAAGTGCCCGTGCTGGTTGCAGACTATGATGAGGCGCAGATTCACGAAGTATCGCTGATTGAAAACATTCAGCGGGAAAACCTGAATCCCATCGAAGAAGCGGCAGCCATTCGCTTTTTGATGAAGCAGCACGATATGACGCAGGAGGAAGTCTCCGGGCGTCTGGGCAAGAGTAGACCGGCGATCGCCAATGCGCTGCGATTGCTGCAGCTGCCGGAGAGCGTGATCGAACTGCTCAAAAGCGGGGCTCTCTCGGCCGGACACGGTAGAACGCTCGCGGGCTTGACCGAAAAATGGCAGATAGAGCAGCTTGCCAAGGAGTGCGTCGAGCGCGAATACTCCGTGCGTACGCTGGAGGAGCGGATCAAATCGCTTTCTGAAAAAAAGAAACCGCAGACGGCTGCAAAGAAAGAAAAGGCGCAGCGTTCGGCGGAACTGGCAGGGCTGGAAGAATCCTTCCGCGAATCGCTGGGCACAAAGGTTTCCCTTGCCGGCAGCAGCACGCGCGGAAAGATCACGATAGAATACTACTCCCGCGAAGACCTGGAGCGGGTGTTTGAGAAAATTGCGGGAAGAGAGTAACGCTCTCTTCTCGTTTTCATATGCTGAAGGATTTCCCTCTTGCTCGATGCTTGAAAGGAAGCGAATATGAAGCAAGCAAAGAGCCTGCATATCGAAACATGCAGGCTCTTTCTTGTTTCTGGCGAAATGCGTTATTTCACAATCACGGTGCCGGCTTTGCCGGTGAGTGCGTCGACCGCTTTGTCGAGCGAGGTGATGATGGCTCTGCGGCCCGCCTTGCTCTTGGCAAACATGACCGCGGCCTGAATCTTAGGCAGCATCGATCCGGGCGCGAAATGCCCTTCGCTGATGTACTGCTCCGCTTCCGCGACTGTAATCGTCGAAAGGCGCTTTTCATCCGGTTTTCCGTAGTTCAGGCAAACCTGCTCGACAGCGGTGAGCACCAATAGCGCATCTGCGTCGAGATCCTCGGCAAGGCGCTCGCTGGCGAGATCCTTGTCGATGACCGCCGCGGTGCCGACGAGGTCTCCGTTTTCCATGCGGACGACGGGGATGCCGCCGCCGCCGACGGTGATGACCACGAAACCGCCGTCGATGAGGCACTTGACCTCCGGCAGCTCGACGATTTCAACCGGCATGGGCGAGGCCACGACGCGACGCCAGCCACGGCCGGCATCCTCCTTGACCGAATAGCCCTTCTCCGCCTGGAGCCGCTTTGCCTCTTCTTCGCTGTAGAATGGGCCGATGGGCTTGGAGGGCGCTAAGAACGCTTTGTCGTTTTGATCGACCACGACCTGGGTGACCACGGTGGCAGCGCCCGTGTGGTTGCCGCGCGCGCGCAGCGCCTTGGTGAGCCCCTGCTGCATGTGGTAGCCAATCATGCCCTGACTCATCGCGCCGCAGACGTCGAACGGCATCGCGGGGGTGACGGACACGGAGTGCTCGTTTTGCAGCACAATGCGGCCGACCTGCGGGCCGTTGCCGTGCGCGAGGATGACCTGATATCCTTTTTCGATGATGTCCGCGATGTAGACGGACGTTTTTTCAACGACTTCCAGCTGCGCCTCGGCGGTTGCCGGGCCGTTTCCCTCCTGCAGCGCGTTGCCGCCAAGAGCGATGACCAGTTTTTCCATGGAATTCCTCCAAAATCTTAAAAAATTATAGAAACACTAAAATAACTTTAGCATGTGGTTATGCGCTTGTCAATTCAAACCTTATTATATTGTCGCGCGCCTAAAAAAGTATATGAAATGAAAGTTGCAAAAAAAGACGATGCATAAATCGAAACGGAGCAAAAACCGAAAAAAAACCAGATAATAAGGCTCTCTTTTGCGTTTTTGCATGAGACAAAGACATCGTTTTGTATGCTTCAGACCGAAATCATGCAGGATTACAATCGTTTTATTGCACAAATTTTTCATAACAAGCGTGTTAACACGAATCAATACAGCAAGCGCCAGCGTGAATAAAAAATACTCTCGCGTATATTTGCACAAAAAAACCGGCTTCGCTTGCTGCGGCGCAAGTCATGCGTGGCGCTTGACTTATTTTTGTTCTTCCGATAGACTAACTATCGTATGCTAAGGGAATGGTACGAGATCAAAGGCGGTCACCGGCTCGAAGGAACCGTGACCATCAGCGGCGCGAAAAACGCCGCGGTCGCCATCATACCTGCCGCAGTTCTCGCGGGCGAAGCCTGCGTATTGGAGAATCTGCCGCATATTCAGGACGTCCAGTGCCTCAAGGAAATCTTGGAGGAGCTGGGCGTTACCGTCGATTATACGGACGGGGATTGCATGCGCATCGACTCGCGTACGCTCACCAACACCAAAGCGCTGAGCGAAGCGGTCAGCAGTATGCGCGCTTCCTATTATCTGCTTGGCGCGCTGCTTGGGCGCTTTCATGAGGTGGAGCTTGCCCTGCCGGGCGGCTGCGTGATCGGCGCGCGCCCCATCGACCAGCATCTTAAGGGCATGCGCGCGCTCGGCGCGGAGGTGGAGCTCGACTGCGAGCATAACATCGTCCGCGCGAAAGCGGATCGCCTCGTCGGCGCGGAGATCTTTTTCGACGTGGTGAGCGTAGGCGCCACCATCAACGTGATGCTTGCCGCGACCATGGCGGAAGGAAACACAGTGCTGTGCAACGTTGCAAAAGAGCCGCATGTGGTCGACGTTGCAAACTTTCTCAACATGATGGGCGCTTCCGTCAAGGGCGCCGGCACGGACATGATCCGCATCAGCGGCAAGCCGCGACTGCACGGCTGCGGCTATGCAATCATACCGGATCAGATCGAGACCGGCACGTTTATGATCGCTTCTGCCGCCACCATGGGCGACGTGATCATCAAGAATATCATTCCGACGCATATGGAAGCCGTCTCCGCAAAACTCATGGAAAGCGGCGCGCGCGTGATCGAGGGAGACGACGGACGCGATTTCTTCATCCGCGTCATCATGAACGAACGCCCGCGCCCCATCAACGTGAAAACCCTGCCTTATCCGGGCTTCCCGACCGATCTGCAGCAACCCATGATGGCGTATCTCTGCGCGTCCGGCGGCGTCTCGACCATCAACGAGACGATTTTTGAAAACCGTTTTAACCATGTAAAGGAACTCCGCCGCATGGGTGCTTCCATCAGCATCAAGGACAACAATACCGCAAAGGTCAAGGGGATTCCTGCCCTGCGCGGCGCGGATATCTATGCGACCGACCTGCGCGCGGGTGCGTCGCTGATCGTCGCCGGGCTCGCCGCTGGCGGCGTCACCAATGTGCACAATATCCAGTTCATCGACCGCGGGTATGAATATCTCGACAAGAAGCTTCAAGCGCTCGGCGCAGAGATCGTAAGAAAAGAGAAGTAACGCGGTTTTCGTTCGTTTACTTGTGATAGGACGATCAAAAAGCGAGCATAGGAAAATCTTTCTTCAAAGAGACTGCCGCAACAAAGAAAAAGCAAATGGCAAGAGAACGAGAAGGCTTCCGGCGGGAGCTTTTTTTTGTTGGCATCGGCAACGTTCGATTTGCAGGAGCGAAACATATGAAAATCACCCTGCAGGGTACCATTAATTGTATATAATTCTTAACAAAACGCATGATAAGCGTGCTTATTCATCGCGCGCCATACAAGGATTTGACTTATACACATACCAAAACCCCAAAAACCCCAATTCTGTGGATAACGCGGTGGACAGTGTGGAAAACCCGCTGTGGATAACTCATACAGTTTTTGTGAATAAGAGGGATGCATGATCGCCTTTCACACATGGTAAATGCGTAAACGAAGACTTTTTTTTGCAGGATAGGCTTCAGCGTACGGAAACCTTGCGGGTTTGTTTTGATTATATTGGAACGATGTAAAACAGAATTGATGGAATTTGGTTTTTGTAGACGGTTGCGGCATGGATGATTGCTTTGATTCGGATTCCCGCTGGATACTGGCGAAGAAGCCCATTTTTGGCTATACTAATAAGAAACGCCATTGCCGTCGGGGTGCCAACCTGAGGCAGGAAGGATTTGCCCGTATGCGACTGTTTATCGCCATTCCCCTGCCGCCGGATATCACGCGCGCGCTCTCTTCTGCCCGCGCCGCGCTTGAGGCATACGGCGCTAGCGGACGGTTTGTCCCGCGCGAGAACTATCACATCACGCTGCATTTCTTGGGCGAAACAAGCGCTCTGCATGACATTGCGGACGCGATGCGCGAGGCGGCGCGGGATATCAAACCGTTTGTGCTTCGCCTATGTGACTACGGCTCGTTTAAAACCGACGGCTCGCACACGGGTTTTGTCAACGTGCGTTGCGACAGCGACGAGTTGGATCGCCTCTATGAATCGCTCGAGTCCGCGCTTTGGGAGCGAGGGTTTTCAAAAAATCGCAGCAAGCTCACCCCGCACATTACGCTGGGCAGAAAGATCGAAGGCGACGAGGGGTTTGTGCTGCCTGCGCAAAAGGCAGCCTTTACCGCAAACACGCTTGTGCTCTACGAGAGCCGCAGCGAGCGCGGGCAGATGCAATATACCCCGATTCATAAGGAGACGCTTTTATGAGCGGCAACCTCCATCTGATTTTAGGACGCGCGGACACGGGCAAGACCGCCCGCGTGGTGGATGCGCTGCGCCGGCATCAGCAAAACGGCGCGCGCGCGATGCTCATCGTGCCGGAGCAATACACCTATGAGGCAGAGCGGTTGCTGGCCGAGGCGCTGGGTGGCTTGCTCGGCGTGCAGGTGTTTTCCTTCAATCGCCTCACCGAGCGCGTGCTCTCCCTTTCGGGAAAGACGCGCCCTTTTTTATCCGCCGAAGGACACCGCATGGTGATCCGGCGCGCCATCGATCTGAAAAAAGATGCGCTCAAGCTCTTTTCGCGCGCGGCGGAGGGCGCGGGCTTTGCGGAGGAGCTGCAAACGATCTTTCAGGACATCAAGCGTGCGGGGCTCACGCCGGACGCGCTGGACGCGCTGATCGTCCGCCTGCCGGAGGAGCTGCCGCTGACGGAGAAGCTATCGGACATTTCGATTTTATACCGCGAGACGGAGGACTATCTGCAAGAGCGCTTCATCAGTCTTGACGACGCGGCGACGGAGGCGGCACGGCTCTTGCCGGAGTCGTTCGTTGCGGGGCAGCCGGTCTATATCGACGGGCTCGACCGCCCGAACCGGCAGGTGCTCCATCTCATCGGGGAGCTGCTGCAAGTTTGTCCGCAGGTTACGATCACGCTGCGCATCGACTGCGTGCAAAACGCGGACGAAGAGGTGTTTGAGCCGGAGCGCGAGGTGCTGCTGCAACTACACGACGTAGCCGCGCGCGCGGGCGCCGTCGTCACCGAAGAGCGATTGTGCGAGCAGACCAACCGCGCCGACCCGCTGATGCGGCACATCGAGCGAAACCTGTTTGCCTACCCCGCCGAGGGCTACCACGGCAACGCGGAAAAGCTCACGCTATTCGGCGCGAGCGACCGGCGGGCCGAGGCGGAGTCCCTCGCGGAATCGATCCTGTTCTTCGCGCGCGAAAAAGGCGTTCGCTACCGCGACATGGCGGTGGTGGTTTCCGACCTAGATGCATACGCGGGTCTCATCCGCCGCTCGTGTGCGCGGCGCGGGATACCGATTTTTCTCGATCGCAAGCGCCCGCTTTCCGGACACGCGGCGGCGGATGCGGTGCTCTGTGCGGTGAGCTATGTTTCCAACAACTTTCATGCGGACGATCTGCTGCGCTATCTCAAGAGCGGCTTTGCCAACTGCCTTGATGCGGACGCGGAGGAGCTCGACCTCTATATCCGCCGCACGGGACTGCGCGGCAGCGTGCTCAACAAACCCCTCTCCCGCGCGAACCCCGGCGAGGGTGCCGAGCGGGCGCGCGCTTGTGCCGCCGCCGTGCTCGAGCCGCTGCAAAAGGGGCTTGCCCGCGCGAGTGTGCAGGAGCAGGTGCGCGCGCTGTATGCGTTTTTGTTGCAGATTGATTTACAGCAGCAGCTCGAAAAGAGGGCGGAAGCACTGCAAAAAGAAGAACGCATAGCCGACATGCAGGAGCACGCGCAGGTTTGGAATCTGCTCGTGGCGCTGCTCGATCAGCTCGGCGAGATACTGGGTGAACTCAAGATCGGACGCGCGGGATTTTTGCTCCTGCTTGAGGAGGGCATGCGAGGCGCTTCCATCGGCGTGGTGCCGGGAACCGCCGATCAAGGCGTGGTGGGCGATGTGGTGCGCACGAGAAGCCGCCGCGTTCGCGCGCTCTTCGTCGTCGGCGCAAACGACGGTCTTCTGCCCCGCCCGCAGCAAAACGACGGACTGCTGGACGACGCGGAGATTCGCGAGCTGCAAAACCAGGGCGCCAATGTGCGCAAAACCTCCGCCGAGCTTACCGCAAACGAACGGCTCGACCTCTACACCGCGCTGAGCAAGACGGACGAATTTCTCTACGTGAGCTTTGCCTATGGCGATGGCGGCGGGGAGCTCGCGCCCAGCCCGCTGGTGGAGCGGCTGCTCAAGCTCTGCCCAAACTGC
The DNA here is from genome assembly GCA_003486785.1 of Clostridiales bacterium. Lineage (GTDB taxonomy): Bacteria > Bacillota > Clostridia > Christensenellales > CAG-138 > UBA7703. Next base: position 7,530 of record DNFZ01000083.1, read on the forward strand.
ACGCAAAAGAGCGACATCGAATCAAGCGATCTATTGCCCGATTGCGCGGCGGAGGCGCTGACCATGACCGCGGGCGATCTTCGCCGTTTTCGCGACGAAGGCGTTTGTCCGCAGCGTTTGCCGGCTTTAATCGAATGGCTGACGCGGCGGGACAGCACCCGCGCGCTCACGCAGCGGATGATCGACGAGAGCGCGGCGAGCTTCCTGCCGCTGCGAATTCCGCGCGAAACGGCGAGCGCGCTCTATGGAACAAGCGTTTCCATGAGCGCAAGCAGGCTCGAGAGCTTCAACAATTGTCCGTTTCAGCACTTTGTGCGCTATGGCTTGCGCGCCGCCGAAACGCGGGAGTTCACCGAGCGCGCGGCCGATTTGGGCGAATTTTACCACGCCGCGCTGGAGGCTTTTGTCCGCGCGGTGAACGAAAAAAAGCTCAATTGGAAACAGCTGAGCGATTCCGATGCGCTCGCAATTTTAGATGAAGTCCTGCCGGACGTGATCGCGAGCCACCACGACGGCATACTGCTGGAAAACGAGCGCATGCGCGCGACGCTGTTTCTGCTCGTGGAAACCCTGCGGCAGAGCGTGCTCGCGATTACGGGCCAGATTCGCGCGGGGAGCTTTACCCCCCTGCTGACCGAGGTGCGCTTTGGCCACGGCGCGCCGTTTCCGCCGATTCGTCTTGCATTGCCGGACGGAAGAGAAGCGCTGGTTGGCGGCGTGATCGACCGCGTGGACAAAGCGATCGTCAACGGTCGCGCGCTTCTGCGCATCGTGGACTATAAGACCGGCGGGCGGGATTTTGACTTTGCTGGCGTTTTGCAGGGCTTAACGCTCCAGCTGCCGCTGTACTTACTCGCGGCGGCCGAGCGGGCGGATACCCGCGCGGGGCTGTATTATATGCCGATCTCGCAGCCTGTCGTTTCGGACGCGGAGGAGGATATCGAAGGCGCGGTTGCCGAAGCATTTCGCCTAAAGGGATTGACGCTGTCGGATGCTGCGGTGATTCGCGCGAGCGACAACGCGCTCAGCGGCGGAAAATCCGTTGTGCTGTACAAGGTCGAGCAGACGGGCGACGAGGAATACACGGGCAGCGTTTGCTCGCCAACCCAGATGGAGTCTCTGCTCGCGCTCGCAAGAAAGAAATCGGAACAGACGCTCTCGCGCATGCTCGACGGAGAACTCGCCGCCTCCCCCGCCGCGCGGAAAAAACGGCAGGAGGCGTGCATCTATTGCGACTATAAGAGCGTTTGCCGCTTTGACCCGAAAAAACCGGGCTGTCGCGTGCGCATGCTCAAAACCATCAAGCAGGACGAGTTTTTTGAGTTGATCGGAGGGGACGACAATGCCGCACTGGACAGCTGATCAACTGCTGGCGATACAAAGCGAAGGCAACCTCATCGTCTCCGCCGCGGCGGGCGCGGGCAAGACCGCGGTGCTCACCGAGCGGATCGTCTCGCGCATCCGCGCGGGCGCGCCGGTGGAAAGCCTTCTGGTGCTCACGTTTACAAAAGCCGCCGCTGCCGAAATGAAGAGCAGAATTGCAAGCCGCCTCAATGAGCTGGCGGACACGGCAGAAAATAATGAAGAGATGCGCTATCTGCGCCGACAGGCGCGCAATGTTGACAGCGCGTTTATCTCCACGATCCATTCCTTTTGCTCCCGTGTGCTGCGGCGGCATTATCACGCCGTGGGATTGCCCGCGCGCGCGAAGACCGCGGACGAGATGGAGAGCGCCGCGCTGAAGGAGATCGTGCGGGACGATCTGTTGTCCCAACTTGCCGTTGAAAACGACGCGGACTACACGACGCTGCTTGCCGCTTTTGGCAGCGAGCAGGCCGCGTGGGATGGGATTCAAACCGCCTATCGCTTCACCCGCGCGCAACCGGAGCCGGAAGCGTGGCTGAAAAATGCAGCTGCAAGATATGCGGACGTAGCGGCGCTGTTGCGGATTCTCGACGACGCGGTAGTTTTTTGCAAAGATGAATTATCGATGGCGCTGGAGACCATCGTGCGCGAGCGCGACCAGCTCTCCCCCGACTGCGCAAACGCGATCTCTGTGTTGGACGACGAGCTTTCGCGCTATCGCGCAATGCTGCTGTGTAAAACCTACAGTCATTATCGCGACGCGCTGCATGCCATGGAATACGGCAGGCTCGTCTTTCCGCGCGCGGTGGCGGAGGAGGACAAGGCCGGCGCAAAGGCCGCGCGAGACATGGGCAAAGAGCTCATCAAGGAACAGAAGAAGCGTTTTTTGCGCGCGGAGGCGGAGGAGCTCAACGCCCTGCGCCGTTCCGGCGCGGTGGTTGCTGCGATTTGCAGCCTCACCATCCGCTTTGAAACGGTATATTCAGAGGCCAAGCGGGACAAAAATCTGCTGGATTACGATGATCTGGAGCACTTCGCCCTTTTAGCGCTGTCGAAAGGCGAGATTGCGCAAGAATATCGCGAAAAGTTTCAGTGGATCGCCGTGGACGAATATCAGGACAGCAACCGCGTGCAGGAGGCGATTTTATCCTGCATCACGCGCGGGGACAATCTCTTTTTCGTGGGCGACGTCAAGCAGTCGATCTATCGCTTCCGTCAAGCCGAGCCGGGGTTGTTTTTGGAAAAACTAGCAGGTTTTTCAGGCAAAGTTGGCGCAAGAATCGATCTCGCGAGCAACTTCCGCTCCTCCGAAGCCGTACTGTCCGCCGTCAACGAGGTGTTCGAAGCCGTGATGAGCGAGCGCGCAGGTGACATCGACTATGACGCGCGCGCGCGGCTCGTCTGCGGAACAGATCAGCCTGCGGGCAGCGCGGAGCTGCATTTGATCCGCAAGGAGCGCGCCGAGAGCGAGGACGAAGCGGACGCGCTGGAGGATGCGGCAGATCTGGAGGTCGAGGCGCGGCTGATCGCGCAACAGATTAAAGAGATCATACAGATAGAAACCTACTTTGACACGAAGACCAAAGAAACGCGAAACTACCGTTACGGCGACTTTGCCGTGCTCCTGCGCGCGGGGACGGAGGCGCAGATGGTTTCGCAAACGCTTGCGAGCAACAGCGTGCCCGCCTATGCGCAGTCCAGCGGCGGATATTTCGACGCGGTGGAGGTGCAGATCTTCCGCAACCTGTTGTCCGTGATCGACAACCGCAGGCAGGATGTGCCGCTGATTTCGGTGCTGCTCTCCAGCATCGGCGGCTTCACGCACGAGGAGCTTGCGCAGATGCGAACAGCGCACACAGCAGGCGCATTTTATGAGGCATTCTTCGCCTGCGCCGAATCCGGCGGCATACTTGGCAAGCGAGCAACGGCGTTTCTAGAAATGCTCGATGCTTACCGCGCGGAGAGCAGGCTCGTCACGGTGGAGGAACTCATCGGCAAACTGCTCGACGAAACGGGGTTTTATGAGGAGATGGGCGCGGGCGGCAGCGGCGCACAGCGGCAGGCGAACCTCAATGCGCTGCTGGATAAGGCGCATGCGTTTGAGGCTGCGGGCTCGCGCGGGGTTTGGAATTTTCTTAGGCATCTTGCGCTGGCGGAGGACAACGCGAGCGTGGGCGCGGCGCAGACCGTTACCGCGGACGTGGTGCGCATCCTCACCATCCACAAATCCAAGGGGTTGGAGTTCCCCGTGGTGTTCGTGGCTGGCATGGGCAAGCAGTTCAACCGGCAGGACGTCAGCAACAGCCTGCAACTGCACGCAAAGCACGGCATGGCGCTGCGGTTTATCGACCGGGAAGGTGTACAGCGGGTCAAGCGCGACACACTCGCGCGGGTCACGCTCGCGCAGCGGATCAAGCGGGAGCAGCTCGCGGAAGAGATGCGCGTGCTCTATGTCGCCATGACGCGCGCGCGCAGAAAGCTCATCCTCACCGCCTGCCTCAACAAGCCCGAAGAGAAGCTCGCCGCTTCAGCGCGCATCCCGACGGCTTGGCAGGCGATCAAGTGCTCCAGCCCCGTGCGCTGGCTGCTGATGGGCGCGCATCGGCAGATGCAGATCACGATTCACGAGCGCGAGGGTTGGCTCGGCGGCGTTTCGGCAAGTGCTACGCAGGAGATTCCGCCGTTTGACCCCGTGGTGCTGGAGGCGATCGAATCCCGGCTCAACTGGACGTATGCACACGCGGAGGCGGCGCAGATACGCGCAAAGGCCGCCGTGAGCCGGATCGTCAAGGGCGAGGATGCCATGCCCGTGTTCGCGCGCCCGGCGTTTCTCGGCGGGGTAACCAGCGCGGTGTTCGCGGGAACCGCAACGCACGCCGCGATGCAATATCTACCGCTGGATGCCGCAATGGACGAATCCACGGCGGCGGAATATCTGCGTTCGCTCAACGAGCTCGGCAAAATCACGCAGGAGCAGGAGACGGCCGCCGACGCAAGCGCGATTGCGTGGTTTACGCAGGATGCACTCTTTGCGCGAATGCAAAAAGCCGTACGGCTGGAGCGCGAGCTTCCGTTTTCCTATCCGATGGATGCCATGCAGCTCTACGGCATCGCGGCGGAGGAGACGGTGCTGCTGCAAGGCGTGCTGGACGCGTGCTTCCTCGAAAGCGGCGAATGGGTGATTGCGGACTACAAGACAGACCGCGTGCGCCCGAACGAGACGGCAGAGCAGGCGGCGCAAAAGCACGCCGAGCAGCTCCAGCTTTATGCCCTCGCATTGGAATCGCTCACGGGTCAACGCGTGAAAGAGCTTGTCGTCGTGCTGCTGAGCCACAGAGTCGCGGTTCGCGTCGGGTAAAAGTCGCATATTCGCAAATTCAACTCCGTGCGAAAATCACATGTCTGCTCTTGCCAAACAACAATAAGCGTGGTAATATGTGCACAAATCGGTGAAATGCCGACGATGACAATTGAAATATTCAGCTTCGGGGCGGGGTGCAATTCCCCACCGGCGGTGAAGCGGCCAAAAGTGCCGACAAGCCCGCGAGCCGCAGAAGTGCGGTTGAAACGGTCATAATCCGTTGCCGACGGTAATTTGACGAATCCTATTCGTCACAAGTCCGGATGGAAGAAGCAAATGCCGAACGTGATTTGGCTTTGTAAAACCCCGTGCGTTGATTTCACGGGGTTTTTCTTATAGAACGCATCCCGTGAAACAAGTCAACTGCATCGCAATCGAACGGGAGGAAACAACATGAAACAGAGAACCTACGTCGACCGCATGGTGAAGCTTGGCATGCTTACCGCAATCTCCATCATACTCGTCTATGCCATCCATTTTCCGATCTTCCCCTCCGCCACTTATCTGGAGTATGACATGGCGGACGTGCCGATCCTGATCGGTACCTTTCTCTATGGCCCGTGGTGGGGGCTTGCCTTGACGGCGGTCGTCAGTGTGCTGCAATGGCTGCTGGTCTCACCGCAGAGCCTTTGGGTGGGCGCCGTGATGCATTTTCTCGCGACCGGCTCCTATGTGGTCGCAGCAGGGTTGATCTATCAGCGCAACAAGACGCGCAACGCCGCTCTCATCGGCATGGGCGTTGGTTCGCTGCTGCAAACGCTGATGATGATCCCCATGAACCTCATCTTCACGGTGCACTTTTTCGGCGTTCCGCGCGAGGTGGTCATAGCGCTGCTGCCAACCGCGATCATTCCGTTTAACGCCATTAAGACGATTGTAAACTCGATCATCACGTTTTTGCTCTACAAGCGCGTGGCAAAGCTGTTTGAAAAAGACCTGGTCAAAGCACGCACGCTTCCCCACGAGTAGCTGAGCAAAGAGCGTATCAGCGCTGGCGGACGAAAAAACTTGTGTCATTTTGCGGGAAATCACTTGACGCAGTTGATCAGTTGCGTTATTATAAATAACAGTAATTGTTATTATGTAGTAATTTCAAAAGGTGTTGCGTTCCTACGAGAAAACGTTCACACAACAGAAATGACAAGCAGACCGTTCGGCGATGATCCGAGAGAACGCACATGAATCAATCGAGAGGAATGAGTCCTATGCGGTATTCACACCAGCGGGAGCGCATTTTTCGGGCAGTGTCTGAGAGATGCGATCATCCCACCGCAAACATGGTCTATGAGCAGCTCAAGGTGGAAATGCCCCGCCTGAGCCTTGGCACGGTGTATCGCAATCTCAACCAGCTTGCGGACGCGGGGCGGCTCAAGAAGATCCCTCTGGCAGATGGAAGCTGCCGGTTTGATAAGACGAAAGAAGCGCACTCCCACATCGTTTGCGACGAATGCGGCGCTGTTTCGGATGTCCACCTGCCTTCGTTCGAGTCGCTCGAGCATGCTATCGCGAGCGAGACTGGCTATGAGCTTCGCTCCTACGACGTTGTGCTGCGCGGGGTTTGCGAAAGCTGCCGCATGCGCGCGCAAAAAGAAGTGGGCTGAGCGGAATCGTTCACAGCCTGAACGGCAGGCAGCACCTGCCGGAGCGTTGACTGGTTTATCCAACGGGTAAAATCCCGATTTTGCACTGATATTATTAAATGGAGGATCACAAGCATGGAACTCAAAGGCAGCAAGACGGAACAGAATCTGCAGACGGCGTTTGCGGGCGAATCGCAGGCCAGAAACAAGTACACCTATTTTGCATCTGTGGCGAAAAAAGCGGGCTATGAGCAGATTTCTGCGATCTTTGCCGAAACGGCGGACAACGAGAAAGAGCACGCAAAACTCTGGTTCAAGGCGCTGCATGGCGGAGAGCTCCCCGGCCTGGATGATTGCTTGAAGATGGCAGCCGAGGGTGAGCACTACGAGTGGACCGAGATGTACAAGGGCTTTGCGGAAGACGCAAAGGCCGAAGGGTTTGACAAGCTCGCCTATCAGTTCGCGGCGGTTGCCGAAATTGAGAAGAGCCATGAAGACCGCTACAACACACTCGCCAAAAACCTCAAGGACGGCGTCGTCTACGAGCGCGAAGGCAAGGTCGTTTGGCAGTGCCGCAACTGCGGATACCTCTATGAAGGCAACAAGGCACCGGACACCTGCCCCGTCTGCGCGCACCCGATGGCATTCTTCGAGCTGCGCATGGTCAACTATTGATTTCTTCAGATAAAGATTGACCAGGCAGGGAGAGACACGAATCTTCTTCCGCGCGGTCAATCGAGCAAGCGCACCTGATTGCAGCATGCATCCTTTCTCAAGCAAGCGCAAGAAGGAAAAACTCATTTGCTGATTGATACGAGGCGGCGGTTCGCACGAAAAATGCGAGCCGTCGTTTTGTTTCCGAAAACAGAGGCCAACTGCAGCGCGATAGCAACTTCATGCAAGCAGACGACTGGCGGAATTTCTGCTCAAACAATCGCTGTTAGCACTCTCGTGCGTTGGTTGCTAAAAAGTTCACAGTGTTTTGGTCGTGAGGTTACAATATGCCCGTTTGCTTGTTTGCATTGCGCAAATCTTATCGTTATACTGATAATACGATCTATGAACATGGGAAAGTTATAGAAAAACACCCGGTTTCAACCGATCAATAATAGGTACAGACAGAACAGTCAAGGGGAATGGAATCCAACACCCCTGATGGAGGTGAAAACAGGATGGAACTGCATGGAATCGTCACACTGCCCGTGATCCCGCTGCGCGGGATTGCCGTGCTGCCAAACGAGGTAATGCATTGCGATATCGGACGGAAAAAAACGCTCTCCGCAATGGAACAGGCGCTCTCGGACGAGGGGTATGCCTTCTTTGTTTCGCAAAAAAACGCAAAGGTGGTAGACGTTACGCCGGAGGAGCTCTACGCCGTGGGCACCATCTGCCGCATCCGGCAGGTGTTCCGCATTCAAAACGACACGGTGCACCTGCTGGTGACGGGTGTTGCGCGCGCAAAGATTGCAAGCGTGATCTCCGAAAACCCGCACTACACCGCGCAGCTAGAGATTTTTGAGGACGTAGAGCCGGATGAATACACAGCAGAGGCGCTGCGCCGTCGCCTGAGCGAAGGCTTTACCGAGCATGCGGGACAGCGCGACCGCCTGACGCAGGACCAAAAGGACGCGGTGCTCGCAACCCAGTCGCTCTCTGAACTCACGGATGCGATTGCGCAGCACGTGGTCAGCAAGCTGGAGGACAAGCAAAAGCTCATCGAGCAAACGGATCTGGTCGCACGCGCGGCAAGCCTGCTGGGCATCATCGAAAACGAACTGATGATCATGCAGGTGGATCGCCGCATCGCGGGCAAGATCAAAGCTGCCGTCGAGCGCAACCAAAAGGAATTCGTGCTGCGCGAGCAGCTCAAAGCAGTGCAGGAAGAGCTCGGAGACGATGGCGACGATGCACTGGACGGATACCGCGAGCGTGCCGAGAAGAAGGATCTCCCGCCCGAGGTGCGAAAGGCGCTCAACAAACAACTCGATCGCTTTGCGTCCCTGCCGGGAGGCTCGCACGAAGCGCCCATGGCGCAGGCGTATATCGAGCTGATTCTCGATTTGCCATGGTCGGAGGAAACGGTGGATAACCTCGATCTTGCGCATGCAAGAACGGTGCTCGACCGCGACCACTTCGGCATGGATAAAGTCAAGACGCGCATCATCGAAACACTCGCCGTGCAGCGGCTGACGAATAACCCGCAGGGGCAGATCCTCTGTCTCGTGGGACCGCCGGGCGTCGGCAAAACGTCCATCGTGCGCGGTATCGCGGAGGCGATGGGGCGAAAATTCGTCCGCATGAGCCTCGGCGGCGTGCATGACGAGGCGGAGATTCGCGGACACCGGCGCACCTATATCGGCGCGCAGCCCGGCCGCGTGATCGAGGCTATGCGCAAGGCTGGCTCGATCAACCCCGTGCTCCTCTTTGACGAAATCGACAAGCTCGGCAAGGATATGCGCGGCGACCCGTCCAGCGCTATGCTTGAGGTGCTCGACAGCGCGCAGAACTTTTCGTTTGCCGATCATTTTCTGGAGCTGCCGTATGACTTGAGCCGCGCTATGATGATCACCACCGCAAACGACGCGGGCTCGATTCCGCGCCCGCTGCTCGATCGCATGGAGATCATCGAGGTGCCGAGCTATCTCTTCGACGAAAAAATCGAGATCGCGCGCTGCCACCTGCTGCCCAAGCAGATGGAGAAGCACGGGCTGAAGAAGACAAACCTGCGCGTTTCCGATGCGGCGCTGGGCATCCTCATCGGCGGCTATACCCGAGAGGCCGGCGTGCGCGAACTCGAGCGCGTGATCGCAAGCGTTTGCCGCAAGGCCGCGTGCGATCTTGCAGAGGGAAAATCGCGCATCACGCTCACCGAAGGCCGCATCACCGAATGGCTCGGCCCGCAGAAGTTTAAAAAAGGCGAGCCGCTGCGCCCCGATACGGTCGGCGTGGTGACAGGCCTTGCATGGACGAGCGTCGGCGGGGAAACGCTGGAGGTTGAGGGCGCCGCGGTACCCGGCAAGGGCGTTTTGCAACTCACCGGCCAGCTTGGCGACGTGATGCAGGAGTCTGCAAAAGCCGCGATGACGTATGTACGCGCCAACACCGCACGCTTTGGCATCGATCCTGCGTTTTTAGAGACGCTGGATGTTCACATCCACGTGCCCGAAGGCGCGGTGCCTAAGGACGGCCCCTCTGCGGGCGTTGCGATGGCGACGGCGCTGGTCTCTGCACTCACCGGCATCCCGGTGAAGAGCGCGGTGGCCATGACGGGCGAGGTCACCCTGCGCGGGCGCGTGCTGCCCATTGGCGGACTGCGCGAGAAGCTGCTTGCCGCCGTGCGCGCGGGCGTTACGCGCGTGGTGCTGCCCAAATCCAACCGGGAGGATCTCTTCGACGTGCCCGCGGACATCAAGGATGCGCTGAAGATCGATTTTGCCGAGACGGTGGACGACGTGCTGCACGTTGCGCTCACCATGCATCCGCACGGACAGGAACCCCGGCTGAATTTACCGGGGCTGGATATGACGCATGAAGCAGTTCGCCATTAATCAGGCATCGTTTGTCACAAGCGTAGGGCAGGGTCAGAGTTACCCTGCCCCGCTTGCGTGTGAGATCGCGGTGGTTGGCCGCAGCAACGTAGGCAAAAGCAGCCTCATCAACTGTCTGACCAACAACTACAAGCTCGCCAAAACATCTCAAACGCCGGGCAAAACGCGGTTGGTCAACTACTTTCTTCTCAACAACGCCTTTTATCTGGTCGATTTGCCGGGCTATGGCTTTGCCAAGCGCAGCAAAAGCGAGCAGACAGAGTGGGGCGATCTGATCGGCAGCTACATGAACAGCGGCAGGCCAAAGCATCTCATTCTGCTGATCGACATCCGGCACGCGCCTTCGCAGGAGGATCGCCAGATGTTTCAGTGGACGCTGCATGCCGGCGTTCCGTTTACGCTGGTTGCCACCAAGGCGGATAAGATCGGCAAATCCCAGCGCGTGATCGCCGCCAACAAAGCGGCAAAGCTGCTTGGCGCGCCGCCGTTTGCCATCCCGTTTTCTGCGGAAGAAAAAATCGGAAAAGACGCGCTGACAGCGCGCATCGGGCAGATTTTCGAAGATGCGTCGCAGCAAGCGCAGCGCGCGAAGGAGACGGAGCTGCTGTTTGCAAGCGCTGCGGAAGCTTTTGCCAAGGCAGGGACGGAGCCGGACGGGCCAGAAGAAGAGTAGACGCAAAAATCGAAGCGGATTTTCCTGCGATCATGCCCCCAAAGCAGACAAAATTCATCCAATACAACTTTTACTTGACATGCATAAAAAACTTTAGCATAATACCAAACGTAACGTTTGGTATCGAAGGCAGGGCGAAAGCTATGGCATTGCGTAAGTGCCCGAAGTGTGAGTTGAACTACATCCGCGAAGGCGAAGAGTATTGCGAGGTATGCAAACGCGCAATGAAGCGTGCCTTGGCGCGCATACGGCCTGTCATTGAAGAAACGGACGAGGACGAGGTGATCGTATGCTCCGAGTGCGGAGAAGCGCCGGCAGCCCGCGGCGGCGAGCTTTGCCTTGCCTGTTTGAAAGAGAAAAAGCGACAGGTAGAGCTGGAGAACGCCTCTGTTTTGCCTGCGCAGGACGATTATGACGACGAAGAACTGCTCAATGACGGCGAGGATCTCGACGGAGAAGAGGAGTAGTGTTACAGCGAAGCGCCGCGTAATGCGGTTGAGAGGAGCGGTTGGATGCAGATATACGCCATTGCGGACTTGCATCTTTCGCTCACCTCGGAAAAACCCATGGACGTGTTTGGCGAGGCCTGGCGCGATCATACGGAAAAACTGGAGCGGAACTGGCGCGCGCGCGTTTCAGAGGACGATCTCGTGCTGATTCCCGGTGATATCAGTTGGGCGATGCAGCTACAAGCCGCATTGCCCGATCTTTCGTTTATCGGCAGTCTTCCGGGCAAAAAAATTCTGCTCAAGGGCAATCACGACTATTGGTGGAGCGCCATCGGCCGGGTTCGTGCCGCCCTGCCGGAGGGTATGCGCGCGTTGCAGAACGATGCGATTGTAGAACGAAATATCGGCATCTGCGGCAGCCGCGGCTGGCTCTGCCCCGGCAGCGTCAACTTTAGCCAGGAGGATCAGAAAATTTATCTGCGCGAGCTGGATCGCCTCTCGCTCTCGCTGCAATCACTGCCGGAGGTAGAGATCAAAATCGCCATGCTGCATTTTCCACCGTTTCTGGAGAAGGATCGCGCCAGTGGCGTCACCGAGCGGCTGGAGCGGGCCGGGGTGAACATCGCAGTATACGGGCATCTACACGGGGAGGCAAACCGCAATGCGTTTGAGGGAGAGAAAAACGGGGTTTTCTATCACTGCGTAGCGGCGGACAAGTTAAACTTTATGCCAAAGCTGATCTACGGATGACCTGTTATTTTTCTTATTTACGAAAGATAGNNCAAACGCCCACCTGAAAAGATGGACGTTTTTTATTGGAAGAAACGGTTCGTAATTCGTCGTTAAACGTCAAGAGCCGGAAGTTATCTATGAAGAAACGGTTCGTGATCCGTATTTAATCGTCATACAGCCCGAAACCGCAGTAGGGGCAAACATCCCGCGCGGCGAAATATCGCCTGCCGCACTCGNNAGGGCACTCGATGGAGTTCTTCTCCGTCAGGCGCCTTGGCTCCGGTATTCGGGGCAGCTGCTGCGTGCGTAAGCGTCCGGTATAGCGTGCGTCCGCAAACACATACTCGCAATGCGGGCAGACTTCCGTTCCGGCGACCACCTCGTTATCACAGAGCGGGCAATAGATGATCTCCGGCGCTTCTTCATCCTCGAAAAGCTTGTCCACTTCCTGCTTGGATGGCTCCTTTTGCGCATGCGCATCGTTTGGATGATAGCCGCAGTAAGGACAGGTTGTGAGTCCGCCGGGCAGCTTTTTGCCGCATTTTTCGCACTTTGGCTCGTCTTTCGGCAGCGGCGGTACATAAGCGCCCGCGGGCTGTCCCGTCGCGAACGCGCTTGCGCGCGCCTGATTCTCCCGCTCCGCTTCGAGCTCGGCTAGCTCGATCGGGTCTCCGGGATAGTATCCGCAATGCGGGCAGGTGCTCAGAAACGGCGGCTTTTTCTTCTGGCAACGCGGGCAGATGTCCTTGGGCAGCTCCTGCCGCACGGGACGCATGAAATCGCTTTCCTGAGGAGGCTCGTCTTCCGCTTCGTCTGTCCATGTTTCTTCATCTTGCGCCAGTGGCGCGGGCGCGTCGTCATACGAGTCATTATACTCATCGTCATCATCGCCAAACAGATCCGGCGTTTCGATGTCATAGCCGCAGCGCGGGCAGATCTGCGTTCCGACCGGCAGCTTTTTTCCGCAATCCGGGCAGCGGACGCGTCCCTTGGAATCCACTTTCTTTTTAGGCTCGGACTTTGGCGCGGCGGGCTTTGGCGCAATCTTTGGCATGGCCGCCACCAGCGCGGGCAGCTCTGCGCGCAGGCGGATGGCCTTGAGCAATCCGGCTACGCCAAAGAGGATGATACCCGCGCGAAACATCAGCTCACGCAGCAGCTGAAACGCGGTATAGCTTTTGCGCAGCACGAGCGCGACGATGATCAGCGCGATGGCGGAGAGCGCGGTCGCTCCAATGGAGGAAACGAACAGGAAGCCATCCGGCGGGATATCCTGCCGTCGGTCGGAGAGCTGATAGAGTATGCTTGGCAGCACCAGCGCGGCGATGAGCGTCAAGAAATCGAGCAGGTAAACAAACTCGAAAAAGAGGATCATTTCGAAAAAATAGGAAATTGCGCTGACGATACCCCAAGCGGCAAACAACACGTTGAGCAACAGATAGAGATTGCCCTGCTTCATGCGCAGCTTCTTTTTCTTGCTCTGCCAGAGCAAATAGAGCGTGGCGCCAAGAATGCCGATGACGAGCAGATAACCGACTATGCCGAAAAAAGTGAAACGCTCCGGCGGCGCCTGATCGAGTTGTTTTCGCGTATATGCATCCGAAAAGAGCTGCAGCAGCGTAAAAATGCGAGCCACGAGAAACAATATGGTGCCGTAAAAAACCGCCGCGCTTGTCAGATAGCTGGCGGAGTGATAGTGTTTTTTTGGTGGTGAAAGCCGTTCCATACGGGTATGATAGCACAAGCTCGCCTTGCCATGCAACACAGCGGCAGGTATAATCAGTTTAGAGCGTTTCGCAGCGCAATATGCGGTTTCCCGCGCTATATGCCACTGCAAGGAAGCTGCCTAGGAGCGAAGAGAGGCGCAAGCGGCGAAAATCGAACATAGACAAGGAGGGAACGGTATGAAAACGAAACGAATCTGCTCGAAACCGGTCAAACTGCTCTTCCTCTCCGTGTTGGCGGCTATGTTTCTTATTGGCTGTGCGAAAGCGCCGGCAATTACGGAGCATGCGCAGGAGCAGGCGAATCCCGTAGAGCAAACACAACCCGAAGCAGCTGCGCCGAGCGAACCGGCTGCAGAACCCGAGAGAGAGGAGACGACAATGGATGCTATGATCACGGATGAAATGCCCGCGATGCAGACGGTCTCAACCCTTGTTTTCCCCGCTGCCGACGGGCTCACGGTAACGGCGGATTTCTACTCGAGCGGGGATGCGAAAGCGCCGTTTATCATTCTTTTTCATCAGGCGGAATACAGCCGCGCGGAGTATCAGGAGATTGCGCCAAAACTCGTGGCGCTGGGCTACAATTGCCTCGCGGTGGATCAGCGCTCGGGCGCGGCTTTCAACGGCGTGACAAACGAAACCTATCAGGCGGCCAGGGCAAAGGGCCTGGCGACGATGTTTACGGATGCATATCCGGATCTGGAGGCGGCGCTTGCCTATGTGGCGCGGGAATATGCGCCAAAACAGCTTATCGTTTGGGGCAGCTCCTATTCTGCCTCGCTTGCGCTGATCCTGGCTGCGGAATACCCGGCGGGAGTATCCGCCGTACTCTCGTTTTCGCCCGGTGAATACTTCAAGCTCAACGGAAAACAGGTAGAAGAATATGCGCAAAGCATCACTCAGCCGGTGTTCATCACCTCTGCAAAAGCAGAAGAGAGAGCCTGGCAGCCGATAGCGGAGCAGATTACGTCCGCCGGCTGCGTGTTCTTCGTGCCGGAGGGCAACGGACGGCACGGCTCATCCACATTGTTTGAACAAACGCCGAACCATGCGGAATACTGGACGGCGGTGGAGGCGTTTCTCGCCACGCTGAATTAGCGAGAAGCGCAATCCAGGCTTGCAAAACACAATTCGAACCACGCGGAATACGAAACGGCGGTGGAGAATTTTCTCGCCGCGCTGAATTAGAGAAAAAACAGACTCAACGAAGATATGAAAAGAAAACGCTCCCGCACAACGCGGGAAAGCACCGGAAAGGAAAGACCGAATGGACACACGATCCGTCTATGAATCCTGGCTGAATGAGCCGTCGCTGGACGAAACCACCCGCGCGGAACTGGCGGACCTTGCCGACAATACGCCCGAAATCGAGGAGCGCTTTTACCGCGAGCTGGAGTTTGGCACCGCGGGCTTGCGCGGCATCCTCGGCGCGGGCACAAACCGCATGAATGCATACGTGGTGCGCCGGGCAACGCAGGGGCTGTGCAATGTTCTGCTCACATACGAGGGGACAAAGGCGCGCGGCGTCTGCATCGCGTATGATTCGCGCCTGTTTTCGCCGGAGTTTGCAAGAGAAACCGCCTGCGTGCTCGCGGCAAACGGCTTCAAGACGTATCTGTTCTCCACGCTGCATTCCGTGCCGCAGCTTTCGTTTGCGGTGCGGCGTTTAAACTGCATGGCCGGCGTAGTGATCACAGCCAGCCACAACCCCAGCAAATACAACGGCTACAAGGTCTATTGGGCATACGGCGGTCAGGCTGCGCCCGAGCAGGCGGCTGCAATCTTCGACGAGATTCAGCGTGTGCCGATGTTCTCGCCGCCCGTAGCGAACTATGATGCGGCGATTGCTTCCGGCGCAATCACGCTCGTTGGCAACGAGGAGGACGAGGCGTATTATGCCGCAACCGAAAAACTGCTGCTCGATCCCGCGCTGGTGCGGCGGCGCGGGGGAGATCTCCCCATCGTTTACACACCGCTGCATGGCGCAGGCGCGGTGCCCGTGCGGGAGCTGCTCTCACGCGTTGGCATAACAAACGTAATCACCGTGCCAGAGCAGAGCGCGCCCGACGGTCATTTTCCAACCGTCACCGCCCCGAATCCCGAGGACCCGAACGCGTTTCGCCTGGCGATTGCGCTGGCGGAGGAAAAGGGCGCGCGCGTATGCCTTGCCACCGACCCGGACGCGGATCGGCTTGGCGTCGCGGTCAAGACGCAGAACGACGAGTGGGTGACGCTCTCGGGCAACCAGATCGGCTGTATTCTGCTTGAGCATATCCTTTCCGCAATGAGCCGCCAAAATCGGCTGCCGCAAAACAGCGTCGTGATCAAGAGCATCGTCTCCACGCGCCTTGCGGATGCGATCTGCGCGGCGTATGGCGTCGCGCTCGAAAACGTGATGACGGGCTTCCGGTTCATCGGCGAAAAGGTGGATGAATACCAGACCAGCGGCGAGAAGACGTTTCTCTTCGGCTTTGAGGAAAGCTTCGGCTTCCTTGCGGGCGGGCTCGCGCGTGACAAGGACGCTGTTTGCGCGGCTATGCTTGTTGCCGAGGCTTGCATCCGCTATGCCGAGCGCGGCATGACGCTCTCCGACGCGCTGGACGAGATCTATCATACCTACGGGTTTTACAGCGAGAGCGTTAAAAGCTATACGCTCGAGGGCAAGGAGGGCATGGAGAAGATTGCAGGCGCGATGGCACAGCTGCGAGAGACCCCGCCCAAAGCATTTGCAAAAACGCGAGTGGTGATCGCGGAGGACTACCTTGCCCGCAGATGCGAGCGCTCCGATGGAACGGTCTGCGAAATTGCGCTGCCCAAGTCGGATACGCTCCGCTGGCTGCTTTACGACGATAGCTGGATCGTCATCCGCCCCAGCGGCACCGAACCCAAGCTCAAGCTCTACATCGGCGCGTGCGCGAAAACGAAGGAGCAGCTCACCGCGACGCTCGCCGCGCTCATGCAGGATGTGGACGGGTTGCTAAAGGGGTATTTGGGGTAAGGACGGAATAGAAACGCATGAACGACAGCGGCACATTGCCGCTGTTTTTCGCAAAGATGCATGCGCTTCTCCCCCTCAACCGCTGCTTGAGTTTGCCTCCAAACCCTCAACTCAAGCACTGCTTGCTGGTTTTGCTTTAGCCATTTTCGTATGCTGACGGTGCAGCAAAACGAAAGGCGGAGGCAGACCATATGCGGCTCACTATACAAAATATCTTCCGAAAAAAACATGCGCCCGAGAAGCTGGAGCGTGCCTATCGGCGGATGATTGCGAAGCGCGAAGCGCAAAAGCGGGAGGCTCATTGGCAGAGCGTCGCGTTGACGCAAACAAAGCATTTGTAACCGGCGCATTGGTTTTGTCTACAACGCAGCAACCAGAAATCGACGAAGGAGAAAAAATATGTTTGACGCGGTGGAGATCGGGCGGCGGATTTCGCGCCTGAGAAAAGAAAGAGATATGACGCAGCCCGCGCTTGCGGACGTGATGGGCGTGAGCTTTCAGGCGGTCAGCAACTGGGAGCGGGGAGCCTCCATGCCGGATATCGGTAAGCTGCCGGAGCTGGCGCAGGCGCTGGGCGTGAGCGTGGATGAACTGCTGGGTGGCGGACGCGGCGGTGAACTCATTCGCAGCGTAATCGACGGCAGCGAAGAAACGTTTGTAAAAAACGAGCGCATCACACTCTCCGAGGCGGGCGAGGCGGCGCCGCTCTTGAAACCCAAGCAGGTGACGCGCATCGTTCGGGCGATTGACGAGGGAAAAGATCAACGCGATGCCACTGCAGGCAGAGAATCAAGCGATTCCACCGAGCAGAGCAAAATCGATCTGGAGAGCTTAGTTGCCATCGCGCCGTTTCTGGACGAGGACTATCTCGATGAGCTGGCTGGCCGACTTGCGCCCAATATCGGCCTGGGTAAACTTGCGTCTCTCGCGCCGTTTGTCAGCGAGGATGCGCTGGGTAAGCTCGCACTGGCTTCTATCAATACTGGCGGCACGCTCGGCGAGCTCGCAGCGATTGCGCCGTTTCTGGATGAAGGCGACTTGGGCAAGATCGCGCTCTCCTGTGTGGAAAACGGCGGCAGTATTTCGCAGCTCGCGTCGATTGCGCCGTTTCTGGACGAAGACGATTTGGATTGCATCGTACGCACCACCCTCAAGCAGGGGCAAAAGATCGGCGATCTCTCCGCGTTGTTTCCGTTTCTTTCGCATGATACGCTGCGTGCGCTGGTGGAGGATGCCCTAAAGAATAACGACACGGGCAGCCTGAGCAAGATATCGATGTTTCTATAAAATTGTTAAAATAACGACACCGGTAGCCTGAGCAAGATATCGATGTTTCTATAAAATTGTTAAAATAACGACACCGGTAGCCTGAGCAAAATCTCCATGTTTCTAAAAAAATGTTAAAATAACGACACCGGTAGCC
>DNFZ01000008.1 GCA_003486785.1 Clostridiales bacterium
GACAACTGGGCTTTGCGTACTGGGCAATGAACAATACAGCGCGTATCCCACCCCGGGCGCCGCAAACAGCGCGCGCTTTTTCACCGAGCCGACCGTGGAGGAAGCACGCGCGACGCAGGCCGTCTGCATCAATGAAGTGATGTCAAACAACCGGTATACGCTGACCGACCAGGACGGAGACCGCAGCGACTGGGTCGAGCTCTACAACCGCTCTGCAGAGCCCGTTTCGCTGGAGGGCTATTTTCTTTCCGACGATGCTGTCGCGCCGTTTTTATACGCGCTGCCGGATCAAACGCTCGCGCCCGGAGACTATATCGTTGTTTTCCTCTCGGGCAAAGATCGTGTCCGGGACGGAGAGATTCACGCCTGCTTCCGCCTCTCGGCGGATGAAACCGCGCTGTACCTAACCAACGCCGCCTCGTTTACCCGCGAAACGCTCACACTGATCGAAAACTGTCCCGCGGATATCTCAATCGGGCGAGCGGAGGACGGCAGCATGGTGTTTTATGCGTTTCCGACGCCCTGGTATGAAAACGCAGCGGCGTATTCGGAGCTGAGCGAAGCATATCACACCGTAGCCGAAGTAACGATCAACGAAGTTTTCTCCGGCGCCGTGTACGGGGACGACACACCCGACTGGATTGAACTAAAAAACAATACCGACCAAACCATATCGCTCAAGGGCTGGTTTTTATCGGACTCGATTTTAGAACACAAGCGATGGCAGATACCGGATATCAGCATTCCGCCAAACGGCTATACCGTGATCTATGCTGCAAAGGAAGCGGTCGAAGGCGCAGCCGTGACGGCTTCTTTTTCTATTGCGGCCTCCGGCGAAACGGTCTTTTTGTTTGATGCAAACGGCTGCCGCGTGGATTCATTTGAGACGGGCGCAATCCGCGCAGGCGGCTCATCGGGACGAACGCCGGCGACAAGCGATGCGCGCGTTTTCTTTACAAACCCAACGCCGGGGCGCGAAAACGGGAACGACTACACCACCGGCTACGCCCCAAAACCGATTCTCTCCGAGACAGCGCTTTTGCAGACAGCGCCGTTTACCCTTACGCTGCGCTGCTCAAACCCGGGCGCCGAGATTCGCTATACCACGGACGGATCCGTGCCGGTCGAGAGCTCCGCGCTCTATACGGCGCCGATCCCGATCGAACAGAACACGGTTATACGGGCGGTATCCTTTCAAGACGGGCTTATGCGCAGCGATATTGTGACGCAGACTTTTTTGCTTGATGCGACGCACGAGCTCCCCATTCTCTGCCTAACGACAGATCCTGAGAATCTGGATGGTCGAGACGGTATACTCTCAAAGAAAAACCGCTATGACGACGAATGGGAGCGCGCGGCCGTAATTGAATATCTGGACGGCGAATCGCGGTTTTCCGTCAACTGCGGATTTCGGCTGCACGGGAATATGTCCCGCCAAAGCAACGGCTACGGCAAAGCTTCCATGAAGCTGTGTTTTCGCGCTTGTTACGACAACAGCACGCTCAACTACCCGCTGTTTGAGGATGGAAAATCCACGGTCTTTCACACGCTCCTGCTCCGCAACGGCAGTGATATGCGTTATGCGGTCATTCGCGATGAACTCATCACCAACATCGCGTACCGAACGTCGGATCAGCTTTGCGTCATGACCTCGCAATACGTTGCGGCGTATTTCAATGGCGAATATATGGGGCTCTACGCGCTCAAAGAATCGCTCGGATCGGGGTATTTTGCCGAGCATTTCGGCGTGTCTCAGGACAGCGTGGAGATGCACCGCCCCGCGGTTGAGGAGCATGAAGACTTTGTTGCGCTCTTGCGCTATGCCAAGGCGCACGATCTGCGCGAGGAGGAGCACTACCGTTATCTGGAAGATCGCATCAATTTTGACAGCATGATCGACTGGCTCATCTACGAAGCGTATTCCACCAATCTCGACGTGGCGGTGAATGTTCGATACTACCGCAGCAAAGAGGCGGACGGAAAGTGGCACTATGCGCTGTTTGATCTGGATCTGAGCATGAAGACCGACGCGAACTTCGACCATCTATTGGTTGCCGCGTGGAATATCATTCCGCGAAAGCTCCTGTGGAACGAAACATTTCAGCATCGGTTTCTGACCCGCTTAGCATATCTTTTGGAGCACGAGCTATCTCAGGAGGCAGTGCTTGCCGAGTATGAATCGCTCGTCGCCCAGATCGAGCATGAGATGGTGCTCGAGCGCGCCAGATGGCCAAAGCGGATCAATAAAACGTGGCAAGGCTATCTGCTCGATTTAAAAGAGGAAATTCTGAACGACCGCGCAGGGCAGCTCAGGGTCAGTATCGCCGCTTACATGGGCAGGCCGCTTTCAGAAATTGAAGCGTATTTTACACAGGCTTAGCCGGATCGGGCGGCTATAGCCGCCTAAGAATCGGGCGCAATGCCATGGGGCTATCTTTTTTGCAGTTTTCGTGTATCATATAGGAAAGAATCGGACGCCTTGTTCATCCATGCGCCTAGAACAAAAAATGAGAATGATATCGTTTATATGGCAGACTTGTTTCAGAACCAATTAGAAGAAAACGCGCCGCTGGCGGATCGCATGCGCCCGCGTACGCTCGATGAATTCATCGGACAAACGCACATCGTAGGCGAAGGCAAGCTGCTGCGCCGCGCCATCCTGACCGACCGGCTGCAATCGTCGATCTTCTTCGGACCGCCGGGTACGGGGAAGACCACATTGGCCGCCATCGTGGCCAACGCAACCGGCGGCGCGTTCGTCAAGCTCAACGCCGTTACGGCGGGGGTCAAGGAGCTGCGCGCTATCGTGGAAGAGGCGGAGCAGCGGCTGCGGCTCTATCGCCAGCCGACGTATCTGCTGCTGGACGAGTGCCATCGCTGGAATAAGACGCAGAGCGATTCCCTACTGCCCGCGCTGGAGAAGGGCATCATCCGCTTCATCGGCTCCACCACGGAGAACCCGATGATCGCCATGACCAGCGCAATCGTATCAAGATGCCGCGTGTTTCAGTTTTATCCGCTCACGAGTGAAGACGTGGAGCAGGTGGTGCTGGCAGCAGTGCGCGACGAAGCGCGCGGCTTTGGCAAGCTGCCCGTCGTGCTGGAGGATGAGGCGCTGCACACCATCTGCGCGATTGCAAACGGGGACTGCCGAAACGCGCTCAATGCGCTGGAGCTCGCCGTGCTCACCACTTCGCAGAATGAAGCGGGAGAGATCCGCATCACGCGGGAGATCGCCGCTGAATCCAGTCAGAAGAAAGTGATCAAGTGCGACGAGCAGCTTTTTTACGACATGCTCTCAGCCTTTTGCAAGTCCCTTCGCGGCGGAGACTCCGACGCAGCCATCGCATGGTTTTCACGGCTGCTGTACGCGGGGGTCGATCCGCGCATCATCGCGCGGCGGCTTATCGCCCACGCGAGCGAGGACGTTGGCTTAGCCAACCCGCAGGCGATGGTGCAGGCGGTTGCGGCGGCGGATGCGCTCGAGCACATCGGCCTGCCGGAGGCGCGGCTGCCGCTGACCCAGGCCATCCTCTTCATCTGCGAGTCGCCCAAGAGCAACAGCGTCGTGGTTGCGCTCAGCCAGGCAGCGGCAGATGCGGAGACGAGCTTTGACGAGCCGGTGCCGGTGTATTTGAGGGACACGTCGTTTGCGGGAGCTAGCAAGCTCGGGCACGGCAAAGGCTATCTCTACCCGCACGATTTCCCCGGCCACTGGGTCAGGCAGGAGTATATGCCGCCCTCGCTCAAGGGCAGGCGGTATTATATCCCGTCCGATCAGGGGCAGGAAGCAAAGATTCTGGAAAATCACGAGCGGCGCGAGAAGCTCCGAAACGGAGAAGCACCCGCGCAGGAGAAACCAGAGGCATAGGACGACTATTCCGAATAACAGGAGAGACAAACATGACCGCCATGATACCGGCAACAAGCATCACATTCGCAACGCTTTTCACCATCATCTTCTCCGGCACGTTCGGGCTGCTGGGTCTGATCTTTCTTGGCATAGGCCTCGGGCTTGCCGCCGCACAAAACAAAAAACGCAGTTTATGCACCGCCTATACCGAAGGCACGGTGAGCGATATGCAGACCCAGTTCGGCACAACGGGCCTTCGCGCCGTCTATCGCTTTTCGATCGACGGGAAACCGATGGAGTATATCTCCAGCTATGTCGGCAACGCAAACCTGCTCGTCGGCCAGAGCGTTGCGGTGTATTACGACCCGGCGAACATCGGGCGCGTTTTTATCGAAGAGGACGCGCGGCAGATGCGCACCATGACCCGCGTATTCACGATTCTCGGCGGTGTGTTTGCCGGCCTTGCGCTCCTTGTTGCGGTGTTGCTACTGGGCGTTTTATAAACCGCTTGATCGCCTATGGGGCAAAAAAAGCACGAAATTTAATGAAAACACGCATGTGGAGTGATTGAGTTGATATTTCGGACATTTTGTGAATATTCGTGGGGTATCATTGGCACGGCATCGGGCTTATGGTACACTAGACGTTGCGAAAATGCGCACAGCAAATTCGCGAGAGGAGCATGGATACATGGCAATTCGAAGGAGGAGAGCATCCGGCGCGCGAAAGCTGCTCGTAATTGTGCTGCTTGCCGTTTGTGCCGTTGCGCTCGTTCTTTATATATCCAAGGGCGGCGGAAAAATCGAGACGGAGCGTCTCGGCCAGGTTCAGATCAACGAGGTTATGACCAGCAACAAAGGCTCCGTGCCGGACGAAACGGGCGCCTTTCCGGACTGGATCGAGCTGCATAACAACACCGATCTGACGCTGGACATCTCCGGCTACGGACTGACCGACGAGCTGATTTCCGCTGCGAAATGGACGTTCCCCGAAGGGTCCGTCATACAGCCGGATGGGTTCATCATCGTTTTCTGCAGCGGGGATACCACGCGCGGAAAGCTCCATACGCCTTTCAAGCTCTCCGCATCGGACGATGTGATTCTCTCCAACGCCTCCGGCAAGGTGGTGGACAGCATCGCGCTCAGGCCGGTGACGAGCGGCTATTCGCTCGGCCGCAGCGCAAGCGACAACGCGACGTGGAGCGAAATGCTGCCAAGCCCCGGCTATCCGAATACCGAAGAAGGCGCCGCGGCGTATCTGGCGACGCTTGCAGCCTCCGCCGAGGAGTCCATCGGCGTATACCTCAACGAGTTTATGGCGAGCAACGCTTCCACGCTGGTCGGGCCGGACGGCTCGTATTGCGACTGGATCGAACTATACAACACCACCGGCTCGGAGGTCGACCTCAGCGGGTTCGGCATCTCGGATACGCCGACGCAGCCGCTGAAGTACAAGCTGCCCGAGGGCACAAAAATATCCGCATACGGCGTGCTGCTCATCTATCTGACCGGCCGTGAAACGCCCGAGGGCGCGGATAAAATCGAGGCCCCGTTCGGGCTGGCTGCCTATGCCGAGAGCGTGGTGCTGGCTACGCCTGCCGGTCGCATCCTGGATCAGTATGACTACACCCGCGCGAGCACCGATATCAGCATCGCGCGCAATCCCGACGGCACGGGCGAATGGGCGCCAACCTCACAGCCCACGCCGGGGTATACGAACAACAACGCGGGGCTGGAAGCCTTCCTAAAGACGCTCTCCTTCGGCAAGGGTGAGATCATCATCTCTGAAGTACTCAACGCCAACGTTGCGCATCTCAAGCAGCCGGACGGGCAGTATTACGACTGGATCGAGATCTACAACACCACGGGCGCTCCCATACAACTGGCGGGCTATGCGCTGAGCGACAACGCAAAAAACCCTGCCAAATGGGTCTTTCCTGATATTACGCTCGAAGCGGGCGAATACTTAACGGTTCTCGCGTCGGGCAAAAACGTGTCCAACGCGCAAAAAAAAAATAACCTAGAGACGAACTTCCGCCTCTCTTCGGCTGGGGATGTCGTGTTTCTGTTCAAGCCGGACGGAACACTGCTCGATAAAATGCTCGTGCCAAAAGGGCGCGCGGGCGTAAGCTATGGCCGCACGGGCGCAAGCCTTTATTTTTACGGCGCGCCTACCCCCAACGCGGCAAACGGCGCGGGCATACCCGGTTTTGCGGAAAAGCCCAAGATCATAACCCCCGGAGGCACGTTTGACAACGCGCAGAGCGTCAGCCTAGAGGTGCCGGAGGGTTGCTTTGTTACCTATACCACGGACGGAACGGTGCCCACGGAGAGCTCCGCGCGCTATTCCGGCCCGATTACTGTGAGTAGAACCGTGGTGCTGCGCGCGCGCGCGTTTCAAACCGGCTATTTTGCCAGTGACACCGCGAGCCAGACCTATGTGATATACACCGGTGAAAACACGGTGGAAAACCATCGATACACGCTGCCCGTGGTGAGCATCGTGACCGCGCCGGAGAACCTTTGGGATCCGGACAGCGGGATCTATGTGGTCGGAAATCGATACGCAGAGCTCTCCGGCCAGCTGCCGACGGATATCACGATGACTGCCGGTATGCAGGACCCCAACTGGAACAAAGCCAACTTCAACGCGCAAAACATCTCCAATCCCGACCCGCTCGGGCGCAGGTGGGAGCGCGACGTGCATTTCGATTATATCGATCTTGACGGAACAACCCTGTTCAGCGGGGATGGCGTAATCCAGATTCAAGGGCAGTTTTCGCGCAACAAACAGCAAAAGGGATTGACGCTCATCGCCAAGGGCGCGTATGGAGACAACAGGTTCAACTATCCGTTTTTTGAAAATCGCACGGCGACGAGCTATAAGTCGGTTATACTGCGCGCGAGCGCGCAGGACGCGACCAACAGCCGCATTCGCGACCATCTGATGACCTCCCTGCTGGAGGAGGGCAACACGGGCCTGCCGGAAGAGCGCGCGGTCGTGGTGCAGGCGCACAAGCAGGTGGTCGTGCTGATCAACGGCAAATACTGGGGCGTATATGACCTCATGGAGCGCATCAAGGAAGACTTTGTCGCTTCGCGATTCAATCTTGCAAACCCGGACGCGATCGACATGCTCTTTGGAAACGGAAACCAAAACTGCGTGATCGCCGGCGACGGCTGGCGAGACTATACCGCCATGGTAGAGTGGGCGGGCAGCAATGATCTAAGCAACTCCGCCAACTATGAATATATCTCTTCGCTGATGGACGTGGAGAACTATGCCACCTATATTGCGGCCGAGATCATCGTGGGCAATTCCGACTCCGGCAACATCAAATATTGGCGCAGCCCGGAGTATGACAACAAATGGCGCTGGATCTTTTACGATTTCTGCTGGGCGATGAACCGCAACGACAACTACTCGGATACGGCAACGGTCGGCTACCGCAGAGACTTCTTCTCGCGCTACTTCCATCCGGACGGGCATGGCTCCGGCAAGTCCTCCTCCACGGTGCTCTCACGCGCGCTGTTGGAGAACGCGTCGTTCCGGCAGATGTTCCTTGAGAAGGTTGCGATCATGCTCAATGAGATCTACACGCCGGAGAAGATCAACGCCATGGTGGATCGTTTGCAGGGCAATATCGCCGAAGAAATGAAGTTTGACGTCGATCTTTGGGATGGAATCTCCTATTCTACCTGGCAGAAGCATTGCGACAACATTCGCGACTATGCCAATAATTATCAGAACTATGCGCTGAAACACGTGCAAAACTACTTTAACCTCAGCGACGCGGAGATGAACAGCATCTTCGGGCGCACGACAACCTTAACAGACTAGCGCTGCGGCTCTGAGCGGGCAATATCGGCTTTGGGCGCAGATAGAACAGGAAAGAAGCGGTAAATGGCGGCGAAAATCACGCTACCCGGCAAACAGTACCGGCACGAACTGAAATACGTGATCTCCGAAGGGGAGCATAAACTCTTGAGCACGCGCATCAAAGCGTGCCTCAAGCAGGATTATTACGCTTCCTTAAGCGGCGGGGAGTACGCCATCCGCAGCCTGTATTTCGACGATCCGTTCGACAGCGCGCTTTGGGAAAAAATGCAAGGCACCGGCTCGCGCGATAAGTTCCGCATCCGCATCTACAACTATTCCGACGATGTCATCAAACTGGAGCGCAAGCACAAAGAGGGCCAGTTCATCAAAAAGGACAGCATCACGCTCAGCCGGCAGGACTGCGACGAGGTTGTCCGTGGAAGGTTTGAGTGCCTTAAGCGCAACGAAAGCCCCTTTGCGATGCAGTTTTACGGGATATTTTTAGCGAATCACATGCGCCCGCGCGTGCTGGTGGACTACACACGTGAGCCATACGTGTTTCCCGCGGAGGATGTGCGCATCACGTTTGACAAAAACCTGCGCACCGCGATGCGCTCTACAGATCTGTTCAACCCCCATGCGATCACCTATCCTGTATGGGACTTGAGAGGATGCATGATCCTTGAGGTGAAGTTCAACGGGAGTTTGCCGCGGTATGTGCAGGAGCTGCTCACGCTCGGCGCTGCGCAGCGCACGGCGGCGAGCAAATATATCTTTTGCCGCCAGTATGAGTTTTAAGCCAGGCGCGATCGCGCAGGCCATAGATTTCTTCATCAGGATGAAGTTAAGGAGGTAGTGTATGAATCCAACTCTGCGCTCGGCGAGCGAATCCCTCACGACCGCATTCAACATTCGGGAGCTGTTCTCGAGCACGCTCAATCCCCTGCAGGTGATCCTTACGCTGGTCATCGCGCTGCTTATCGGTGGATTTTTGTATTTCATCTATAAAAAGACATTCGCGGGGGTTGTGTATTCGCGCTCATTCAACCTGAGCCTGATTCTGCTGACCATGGTTTCCGCGATGGTCATCATGCTCATCAGCTCTAACCTGACGCTCTCGCTGGGCATGGTCGGCGCGTTGTCCATCGTGCGTTTCCGAACCGCGATCAAGGACCCGATCGACACGGTCTACATGTTCTGGGCGGTTGGAGAGGGGCTTGCGCTTGGCGCGGGATTTGTGGATGTCGGCCTCATCGGCGCGCTGGTCATCGGCGTGATCATGGTCGTGATCACCTCGTTTAAGGGCAGCGGCACCATGCCCTATCTTCTGATCCTGCACTTTGACGACCGCGCCAGCCAGCAGATCAAGGGACTCATTCGCCAGCTGCCAAAGGCGCATATCAAGAGCAAGACCGTCCAGCATGACGGCATCGAGCTTACCATTGAGCTGCGCATTCGGGAGAGCGACACGGACTTTGTCGACAAGTTCCTGCGCGTGCCGGGCGTGTTTGACGCGACGCTCGTCGCGCATCAGGGAGATTTGCTCTCGTAAAACTTTTCAACGACACAATTTGAGGCTACCTGCACGGTGGCCTCATTTGCGTTGGGTGAGGTTTAAAATCCTGTTTGAAACGAGCCATTCCTTGTAGGGGCGGATACCATCCGCCCGCAGAACCCATAGCGTTTTTTGATTGACCCATCGCTCGTTTTCACGTTTCAGCACGGGCGGATGGTATCCGCCCCTACAAAGAAAACGCGGAGAGACTTCCGCGCCTAAAAATTCGTCGATTTCTGCATAAACCTCACCCGAATTCACCCCAAAACACCAGTTCTTTTCTATAATATATATACAGTATTCCAAAATCGTGGTATACTAATGTGTAATAAATTAGGGGAAGTTTGAGCAGCGTCTGCATGCGCGTAACCGGCCTTAGGCTCGTCAATTTCAGAAATTATCCGTCTTTGTCTCTGCGCCCGGATGCGGGGCTTTGCGTGTTGACGGGTGAAAATGCGGCGGGCAAGACCAACGTGCTGGAGTCGCTCTTTCTATGCTCATTGGGCCGAAGCCACCGTACAATTCGGGATGGCGAGATGGTGCGCGCAGGCGAGCTGTATGCCAGCGTCGCGGTGGATGTGGATACGCGCGGCGGCCCGCGCAGAATCGAATGCAAGCTCTTCCCAGGCGAGCGAAAGAAGATCACCATCGACGGCTCTTCACTCTCCCGCTCGGGAGAGCTGCTGGGCTGTCTCAACGTGGTCATGTTCGCGCCCGAAGACCTCTCGCTGGTCAAGGACGGACCAGGCGAGCGCAGGCGCTTTCTCGACATGGCGATCTCGCAGCTGCGCCCGTCGTACTATTACACCCTTCAGCAATACAACGGCGCGCTCAAGCAGCGCAATGCCCTCCTGAAAGACCCGAACGGGCTGGACTATGATGCGCTGGAGAGCTGGGATGAACAGCTTGCGGTTCTTGGCGCCTCGATCATCCTCAACCGAATGGAGCTGGTCGATCGCCTCGCGGAGATTGCGGCAGAGCAGCACGAGACGCTCTCCGACGGCGCGGAAACGCTCAAGGTGGAATATGAGCCCAACGTGGGACCGCAAGCCTCGAGCGACCTCGCTAAAACGCTGCGTCTGGCGCTCTCGGACACGGCAGAGCGGGACGTCTACCGCGGCAACACCTCGGTGGGCCCGCATCGGGACGATCTTGGGCTGCGGATCGACGGGAAGGATGTGCGCGTCTACGGCTCGCAGGGGCAGCAGCGCACGACGGTATTAAGCCTCAAGCTCGCGCAGGTGGAGATACTCCGCGCAGAGAAGGAAGATTCGCCCGTGCTGCTGCTGGACGATGTCTTCTCCGAGCTCGATCGAAACCGGCAAAAGATGCTGCTCATCGCCGCGCAGGACTGCCAGACGTTTTTAACATGCACGCACCTGGAAGAGGTAGCAAGCGCGGGGGTCGAGCAGATGCAGGTCTATCAGGTGGCTAACCGCCGCGTGGTGGAGCTCTGAGCACAGAGAGGGAGAGAGAACGGCATGCAGCTGCACATCGGCGCGGACGTGAGTATTCCGCTGGATAAGATTCTCTTTGTGCTCAACGACAAGGGCATGATGCCATCGACACGGGCGTTTATCGACAGGGCGCGCAAAGAGCGCAGGTTTACCCCTTGTGCGGGCAAGATCAAGTCCTACGTTGTTTTGAAAGAACGCGGCAGGGAGCGCATCTTCGCCTCGCATATCGCGTCTGCTACGCTCGAGAAGCGCTGGCGGAGCGAGATTGGCAGAGCGTATCTAAACGAGGTCGCGGTGCTGACCATTTCCGAGGGCGAATAAGGGTCCGTTATTACTCCGCTGCGCGGCATGACACAAAAAAAGAGAATACGCTGGCTGCATATGCAGCGCGGCTGACAGAGAGATAGAGAGGAAGCACAACATGGAACACCCCAACAAGCAGGCGTATGATGCATCCCAGATTCAGGTTCTGGAGGGTCTGGAGGCAGTCCGCCGCCGCCCTGGCATGTATATCGGCTCGACCGATACGCGGGGCTTGCATCATCTGGTCACCGAGGTGGTCGATAATTCCATCGACGAAGCGCTGGCCGGCTATTGCTCGCACATCGAGATATTCATCCGCCCGGACAACTCCATATCCGTCATCGACAACGGGCGCGGCATTCCCGTCGGCCTGCACGAGAAAACGGGTAAAAATGCGCTGACAGTGTCCCTGACGATGCTGCACGCGGGCGGCAAATTCGGCGGCGGGGGCTACAAGGTCTCCGGCGGCTTGCATGGCGTTGGCGTGAGCTGCGTCAATGCGCTGAGCGAGACGCTCCGCGCGGAGATTCACCGCGACGGGCATGCCTATGTGCAGGAATTCATCCGCGGCGAACCCATCAACGAAGTGCACATTGAGCGCGACATCGAGGAGAGCGACACCGGTACGATCATCACATTCCTGCCGGACCATACGATCTTTGACGAGGTCAATTTCGTCTTCGACACCATGAGCAGCCGCTTTCGCGAGCTGGCGTTTCTAAACGCCGGTGTGCGGATCACCATCACCGACGAGCGGGAAACCCCCGCGCACGTCAAGTCCTTCTGCTATGAGGGCGGTATCGTCTCCTTTGTGCAATATCTCAACAAACACAAGGAGATACTGCACCCGGAGCCCATCTATTTCTGCGCAAAGCGGATGGAGGACGGCGCGGAGACCGGCGCGGTAGAGATCGCGATGCAGTACAACGACGGCTATAACGAAAACATCTTCACGTTCGCCAACAACATCAACACCATCGAGGGCGGCGCGCACCTTGTTGGCTTTAAGGCGGCGCTGACCCGCGTGATCAACGACTACGCGAAAAAGTATAAGATACTCAAAGAAAACGACCCCTCGCTCTCCGGCGAGGACATCCGCGAGGGGCTCACTGCCGTAGTTTCCGTCAAGCTTATGGAGCCGCAATTTGAGGGGCAGACCAAGACCAAGCTCGGCAATGCGGACATCCGCCCGCTGGTGGATGGCGCGGTGGCGGACGGCTTAACGCGGTTTTTAGAGGAGAACCCCGGCTGCGCCAAGCTCATCATTGAGAAATGCATCACCGCATCCCGTGCGCGGGACGCCGCCAGAAAGGCGCGGGAGCTTACGCGCAGAAAGAGCGCGCTGGACTCCACCTCGCTGCCCGGCAAGCTGGCGGACTGCCAGGAGAAGGACGCGAGCAAGTGCGAGATCTTCATCGTCGAGGGCGACAGCGCGGGCGGCNNCCCTGCGCGGCAAAATCCTCAACGTAGAGAAGACGCGCCTCGACAAGATACTGGCCAATACCGAGATTCGCGCCATGATCACCGCCTTTGGCGCGGGCATGGACGAGGAGTTTGACGAGACCAAGCTTCGCTATCACAAGATCA
>DNFZ01000027.1 GCA_003486785.1 Clostridiales bacterium
GCTACGAGCGCGGGGACGGTATACGCGGTTGCTTTCTCGCAGGGCAACGGCTCCGTCGGCTGGCTTTCGGGGTTGCTGCACCAGCCGCAGCGCAGATTGCAGCCCTGGAAAAACACGTCCGTGCGGATGCCCGCGCCGTCGTGAATGGAGAATTTTTGCAGATGGAAGATCAGCGCCTTTTGCATGGTTGTACCCTCTTAATCGTCTCGCTTCGCGTTGATTTTACACGAAAACCATAAAAAAGTAAACGGCATACTTACGAACGAAATAATAAATACTTCCAAAGATAATATCAAGGTTGACTTTATGACCGCTCGCTTTTAAAATAAGGAACAAGATAAAGAGGAAGCGACGGGTAAGGAACATGAAAAATCCCCTGCGCATCGGTGTGATCGGCACGAGTTTTGTGAGCGACTGGATCTGTCAGGCCGCCAGAATGAGCGAGCGCTGCGCAATCTCCGCGGTGCTTTCGCGCGACTGCGCCCGCGGGAGGGCGTATGCCGAGAGGCTGTGTATCGGCGGCTGTTTTGACGATGAGGAAGCGTTTCTCTCGTCGGATCAGATCGACGCGGTGTATGTCGCAAGCCCGAACATCGCGCATTACCGGCAGACGCTCGCTGCGCTGACACATGGAAAACATGTGCTCTGCGAAAAGCCGCTCGCCATCAATGCCGCGCAGGCGGAGCGTATGATTGCCCTCGCGCATGAAAAGGGTTTGATTCTGCTGGAAGCCATTCGCCCGGTATATGACCCGTTTCTCGCCGCGCTGCGCGAAAATCTCCATAAGGTTGGCCGCATCCGGCGGGCGACGTTCGAGTTTTGCCAGTATTCCTCGCGCTATGATCGTTTCTTAGCGGGCGAGCGGCCGAGCGTATTTGAGGCGTCTCTGGGCAACGCCGCGCTGATGGATCTCGCGGTCTATTGCCTGCACACGTGCGTTGCGCTCTTCGGGGTGCCGCAAAAGCTCATCGCGGGCGCTACTTTTTTGCCCAACGGCACGGAGGCCGCAGGCACCATGCTGCTGACGTATCCGGAACAGCAGACGACGATCTCGTATTCTAAGGTGACGAGTTCGGTTCACCCGAGCATCGTGCAGGGCGAGCTGGGTACGCTCGTGTTTGACACGCTGAATCAACCGAGTTTTCTTCGGATGATTTATCGCGACGGGCGGACGGAGGAACTCTTCACGCCCGTGGAAAACAATATGGTACATGAGCTCAACGCCTTTGCGCGCATGATTGCAAACTGCGAAAGCACGGCCGTTTATGATGAGCAGAGCCTGCGCGTGATGCGTCTGCTGGACGAGACGCGCCGCCAGATTGGCATCGACTTTGGCGCGGGGGAGACGCTGTAACGACGCTTTTTTAAGAAGCGCACGCTCAAACGGGCGTGTTTTTTCGTTTTGGCTATTGACAAGAAAGAAAAAAGGTAATATATTACCATATGGAAAAGGTAATGCATTACTTATTCTGAAATGGGGGTGCGGCTATTGGAGCGGATGCAGGAAATGCTGGACGGGATGGACGACAAAACGTTTGTGTTCGGCACGCTGTTTGTCACGGCAAATCTGCTGGAGACGCTGCTGGATCGCGCGTTTGCGCCATACGGCATCACGGTTAAGCAATGGCTGCTGCTGATCACCATCACGTCGCTGTTTCGCGAACCGCCAACGATCAAGCAGGTTGCAGGTACGATGGGAACCTCTCATCAAAACGTCAAGCAGGTTGCGCGCAATCTTGAGAAACGCGGGTTTCTGCGGCTTGTGAAGGACGCAAAGGACGCGCGCGTGACGCGGCTGGTGACCACGGAGGCATGCCACGCGTTTGGCGCGGAGACCAGCGAGGCCGGAGATGCGTTCATGGCAGAAGTCTTCGGCGGGATCGAGGAAGCGGATCTGCGCGGTGCGCGGAACATGATGCTTTTGCTCTGGCAAAACGCGTTGAAGATGAAGTAGAGACAAAGCAAACGATTATCGCAACAGAATACAAGAAAGATGCGCAAACGCGCAAAGGGGGATACGCAAATGAAAACACTGGTACTCTATGCAACGCAGTACGGCTATACCGCGGACTGCGCGGCAAGGTTAAAGGCGGAGCTTGTGGGGGATGTTACGCTGGTTGACCTGGGCAAACAAAGCGCGCCGGAGCTGGGGGGCTATGACGCGGTGATCGTCGGGGGATCGATCTACATGGGGCGCGTGCAGGCAAAGGTTTCGGTGTTTTGCGCGGCGCATGAGGGGGAGCTGCTGCAAAAAACGCTGGGGGTGTTCCTTTGCTGCGGTGTGCCGCAGAGTCTGGAAGAGAGCCTGGCCGCATCGTTTCCGGAATCGCTGAAAAAGCATGCAAAGGCGGTCGGCTGCTTTGGGGGAGAGCTCCGCACCGCGCGTATGAAGCCCATGCATAAGCTGATTGCGAACATGATGCAGAAGGCGGGCGGCAAGAGCGGCATCGAGCCGCCCAAGCCCAACCCGCAGGCGGTGCTGGATTTTGCCGCTGCCATGAACGCGTAACCGAACGCAGGTGCAAGAAAACGGAGCCGGGTGGCTCCGTTTTGCGTTTACAGTTCATCATGCTGTAGGGCTATATTCGCGCATGGGTTACCATGCGGGTTTTTTCGGTGACGTTTGTGGGGAAGAGGTAGAAAGAGAGGGGGAAGGGTTGGGGGGTGGGAGAGG
>DNFZ01000080.1 GCA_003486785.1 Clostridiales bacterium
CAGACGAGTCCGTTGTCATACTCGCTTGCATAGAGGCCGGTGGGGATTATGTCGCGCGCGAGATCAAGCTCTGCGATCTTGATCGTCAGAAGAACTACGATGCTACGACGATTCTATACATACCCCGCTCGGAATATGAGCAGCGCTCGCGGCACGGCTTTGACGATGTGATGCGCATTGTGCGCCGCCTGCGCGCGCCAAATGGCTGCCCGTGGGATCGCGAGCAGACGCACGCATCGCTCAAAAACGCCCTGCTGGAAGAGAGCTACGAACTCATCGATGCGATAGACGAAGGCGACGACGCGCATATCTGTGAAGAACTGGGCGATGTGCTCTTGCAGGTTGCCATGCATGCGGTCATTGGCGAAGAGCAGAGTGCGTTTACCGCGCGGGATGCTTGCACGGAGCTTGTGGAGAAACTGATCTTTCGACATCCGCACGTCTTTGGCAGCGTACGCGTGAGCGGATCGGACGAGGTTTTGCAAAACTGGGACGCGCTCAAGATGTCTCAGCGCGGACAAACCACACAAACAGAAGCGCTTAGAAGCATACCCAAAAGCTTTCCCGCGCTGTTGCGCAGCCGGAAAGTTCAAAAGAAAGCCGCAGATGTTGGGTTTGACTGGGAGAATGCGCAGCAGGCGTTTTATAAGATCGCCGAGGAAACCGAAGAGCTGCGCGCGGCGATGGAACAGGACGGCAATGTTGCGGAGGAGATGGGTGATCTGCTCTTTGCTGTTGTCAATGTCGCAAGGCTTGCTAAACTCGAACCGGAGTTTTTGCTCATGCAGGCGACAGACAAGTTTATCGCCCGGTTTGCGCAGATGGAAGCCCTCGCGCATGCACGCGGTTATGCGCTCAGCGACCTGAGTTTTGCCGAACAGGATAAACTATGGGATGAGGCCAAAAAGTCCCGAATTACGGAATAAATTCACAATTTAAGGCTTGCCAATCACCGCTAAGATTGATACAATAAGCGGGCAACCAAAATTCATGGAGGATAGTTTACAATGAATAAAACCGATTTGATCGCTGCCGTTGCGGAGAAGAGCGAACTCTCTAAAAAAGACGCTGAAAAAGCGGTTGTCGCATTTCTGAGCTCCGTCGAAGAGTCCCTGAAGGCAGGCGACAAGGTTTCCATCGTTGGATTTGGCACATTCGAGGCAAAGGTTCGCCCCGCCCGCAAAGGCCACAATCCGCAGACCCGCAAAGAGATCGACATCCCCGCTTCCAAGTTGCCCACCTTTAAGGCCGGCAAAGCGCTCAAGGATTCGCTCAACTAAAAAAATCGCGTTTCTTACGCCGCAAGGAATTTCCTTGCGGCGTTTCTTGTTTGGTTCCCACCAATGGCATCATGCCAAACCTCATATAAGTTAGAGTTTGCGAACAAAGATGTCGCTGTGCTCTAATAGGCTCTCAATCGTATCCAGCCCTAGCTGATGCAACAGCGCGATGACATACGGGTTGTCGATCGGCGTATCATAGCTCGCCTCCGCGCCGTAGCGGATGACGTTTTCTCGCCCCTCGTCGCGCGAGATCAACGCCTTTGGCCCGCCGACGCAACCGCCCACGCAACCCATGCCTTCAAAGAAGTTCGCCCCGCCGTTACCCGCCATGATGTCGTTGAGCATCTGTTTGCATGCGGGTACGCCGTCCGCATGGCGGGTTTTGACCGTGATCTGCTTCAATGGGTTGATGCGCGATACCGTTGCGCGAACCGCTTCGCTCACGCCGCCTGTTCCCGCGTAGATGCGTCCTGCCTTTGAGGAATGGTCCCGGTCATCCTCTTCCATTTGGGCAAGATCGATCCCTGCGTAGTCAAACACATCCTGAATCTCCTGGAAGGTCAGCACAAAGTCGGTCGAATCCGCGATGTCGGGCTCGCGCGCTTCGGCTTTCTTTGCCATACACGGGCCGATGAATACCGTAACAGCGCCGGGGTGTATCTTTTTAATGGATCGCCCGCAGGCGACCATCGGCGAAACGGCAGCGGGTACATGGGGAATCAGCTGCGCGTAGACCTTTTTGATCATTCCGATCCACATGGGACAGCAGCAGCTCGTGAGCTGATAGTCCTTTTCGGTCTGTATGTTCTTGTCGAACTCCAGCGCTTCCTTGAGCGTCAGGATATCCGCAAATAGCGCAACCTCTACCATGCCCGCAAAGCCGATCTTCTTGAACGCAGCGCGAAGCTTGCCGGGCGTGACTGCCTCCGTGTATTGGTTGATAAACGCCGGGGCGATCATAGCATAGACCGGCGCTTGCGCGTTTCTCAGCGCGTTGAGCGCGGGTAGAATATCCCGGCTCTCGGTGAGTTTCTTTGCGTCGCAGTTGCGAATGCAGTCTCCGCAGCCGACGCAAAGCGCGGGGTCGATAGCGATTTCACCGTCCTGAACAAACAGCGCGTCAAAATAACACCGCGCGAGGCACTGCTCCTGCTGCTTGCTCTCGCAGCAACAAGAATCGGTGCGGATGATGACGGGGTGCTTCTCCGGGCTGAGCAGGCAGGAGAGATGATGCGGGTCATAGCCTTGCTTGCGGACAAGATCGAGTTCTTGAGCCATACTGCCCGCAACGTTGCTTTTGAGCAGACGGTTATAGAGCGCTTCAAAGGTCATACTATCACCTCAAATCTGTCTTTATCTTATCACTGCGCGGCGTGCGCGGCAATTCGAAATGCAACGCTTCCTATTTTTTCATCGAACTGGATAACCGTATACGAAAATGAACACCGTCCGGCTTTTCGACCGGGCGGTGTTCGAGGAGTGGGTTGAGGTTTTGGTTCGGGGAAGCTTATTCGTAATCTTCATCCTGCAGGGCGTCATAGCCTTCTTCGCCGGTACGCACCTTGATGACGTTTTCAACATTATAAATGAAGATTTTGCCGTCGCCATAGCTGCCGGTGTAGAGCGCCTGCTTGACGGCGTTCACGAGCAGGTCAACCGGGATTTTCGTGATGACGACATCGACCTGCACTTTCGGCAACAGCTTGGTTTCCACCTCTACGCCGCGGTATTTCTGCGTGTGGCCCTTCTGCATGCCGTAACCCAGCAC
>DNFZ01000243.1 GCA_003486785.1 Clostridiales bacterium
CAAACTCCGGAATCAGACCGAACTTCAGGAGGTCCTCCGGCAGAATGCTCTTGAGCGTCTCGCCGATGTCCTTTTGCACGTTGCTCGTGATCTCCGCGCCGAACCCAAGTATTTTGTGGCCGATGCGCTTTTCGATGATCTTATCGACGCCCGAAAACGCGCCGCCGCAGACGAAGAGGATGTTCGTCGTGTCGATCTGGATGAACTCCTGATGCGGGTGCTTCCTGCCGCCCTGCGGGGGAACGGAGGCAACCGTGCCTTCGAGGATCTTCAAGAGCGCCTGCTGCACGCCTTCGCCGGAGACATCCCGCGTGATGGACACGTTTTCGCCTTTTCTGGCGATTTTATCGATTTCGTCGATGTAAATGATGCCCTTGCTGGCTTTTTCCACATCGTAATCCGCTGCCTGAATGAGCTTGAGCAGGATGTTTTCCACGTCCTCGCCGACATAGCCCGCCTCGGTGAGGCTGGTTGCATCCGCAACGGCAAACGGTACGTTAAGAATTCGCGCGAGCGTCTGCGCAAGCATCGTCTTGCCGCTGCCCGTTGGCCCTAGCATGATGATGTTGCTTTTTTGCAGCTCTACTTCATCGTCCTTCTTCGAGGGGGTATGGATGCGCTTATAGTGGTTATACACCGCAACCGCCAGCGCGCGCTTTGCCATATCCTGGCCGATGACGTACTGGTTGAGCTGGGTGACGATCTCCTGCGGTTTGGGGATGTTTGTCAGGTCGATGGGCTCTGCCTCCACATCCTCCTCAATGATCTCGCGGCAAAGCTCGACGCATTCGTTGCAGATATTCACGCCAGGCCCCGCGATGATGCGGTGAACGTCCTCCTGCGCCTTGCCGCAAAACGAACAGCGCACCGCGGACGAGTCTTCAACTTTTGTCATATTCTACCCCTTTCCGGGTTATCTGCGCGGCGGAAAGACCTCATCGATCAATCCGTAGGCGCGCGCCTCTTCGGCGCTCATGTAATTATCCCGCTCCGTATCCTGCGTGACGCGCTCGACGCTCTGGCCGGTGCGCGCAGAGAGGATCTCGTTGAGCCGCTTTTTCAGCTTGAGTATCTGCTCGGCCTGAATGTTGATATCCGTCGCCTGACCGCGCGCGCCGCCGCTGACCTGATGGATCATGATCTCAGCGTTGGGCAGCGCCTTGCGCTTGCCCTTTGCGCCGGCTGCAAGCAGGAATGCGCCCATCGAGGCGGCGAGGCCGATGCAGATAGTGGAGACTTCGCACTTAATGTACTGCATCGTATCGTAGATGGCAAGCCCCGCGCTCACGGAACCGCCGGGTGAGTTGATGTAGAGGTTGATGTCCTTATCGGGGTCGTCGCCCTCTAAAAAGAGCATCTGCGCGACGACGCTGTTGGCGATGTCGTCGTCGATGGGGCCGCCGATGAAGATGATGCGGTCTTTGAGCAGGCGGCTGTAGATGTCATAGCTGCGCTCGCCGTGGCTGGTCTGCTCGATAACCATTGGGATGAGGTTCATGTTCGTTCCTTCCTTCACGGGGGAATGGGTGTCTCTATTGGATCAGCCGAATCGCGTTACTCTTTGGGTTCGGCTTTTTTCGCTGCTTTTTTCGCTGGCTTCTCTGCTTCGGCGGCGTCTTCGGCCTTTGCTTCCGTCTTTTTTGCAGAGGCCTTCTTCGCGGGCTTCTTGGCGGCGTCGTCCTTGACGAGAACGGCGCTGTCGGTCACGATCTTGACGGCTTTTCTCGCCAGCACGTTGTCGCTGAGGTACTCGCGGTCGTCGTCCTTGAGCGTGCTTTCAAACTCTTCCGCGCTCTTGCCGCTGCCTTCCGCATACTCCGCAATAAGAGCTTTCATGTCTTCCTCTGTGCAGGTCACGCCCTCTTTTTCGCCGATGGCTTCGATGACGAGCTGCATCTTCACGCGAGCGGTCGCTTCCGCGCGGTAGCTCTCCTTGAGGCCGTTCATGTCGGTGCCGGTGTACTTCACATAGTCTTCCAGCGAAAGCCCGCTTCTGCTGAGCTGATACGCGATGTCGCGCAGCATATAGTTGATCTGCCGCTCGATCATCACGTCGGGAATGTCTACAATGGCGTTATCCGCAGCCTTCTGCAGCGCGATATTCTCAATTGCGGTCTTCCGGTTTTGCTCGGCCTTTTCTTCCATCTTTGCTTTTTTATCCGCCTTGAGCGCATCGAGCGTGTCAAAGTCTGAAATATCCTTTGCAAACTCGTCGTCAAGTTCGGGAAGCTCTTTGACTTGAACGGCCTTGATTTTGATGGCGAACACGGCATCTTTCCCGGCAAGAGGCGCGGAATATTCGTCCGGGAACCTGACGGAGATGTCTTTCTCCTCGCCCGCCTTGAGGCCGACGAGCTGCTCTTCAAAACCGGGGATAAACGAGCCGGAGCCGATGACGAGCAGCTGATCCTCCGCTGTACCGCCGTCAAACTTCTCGCCGTTTACGCTGCCGGAATAGTCCAGAATCACGCGGTCGCCGTTTTCCACGGCGCGATCCACTTCGACGAAGCGCGCGCTCTTTTCGCGCTCTTTCTCGATCTCGGCCAGCACCT
The DNA here is from genome assembly GCA_003486785.1 of Clostridiales bacterium. Lineage (GTDB taxonomy): Bacteria > Bacillota > Clostridia > Christensenellales > CAG-138 > UBA7703. The sequence goes on from DNFZ01000243.1 coordinate 2,553, forward strand.
CTTCGTCCTTGACGGCGAAATCGGGCTCCGGCACTTCGAGTTTTTGATATGCGCCCAGCGTGACCTCAGGCTTTAGCTGCACCTCGGCGGTGAAGACGACCCCGTCCAGACCGATGGCGGTGATATCCAGCGAGGGCTTATCCACGGCGGTGAGCTTGTGCTCCGCCAGCGCTGCGTCGTACGCATCGCCCCAGACGAGATCGAACGCCTCTTCATAGAAGGCGCTCTCGCCATACATGTTTTCTATGACTTTACGCGGGGCCTTGCCTTTGCGAAAGCCCGGCACGTTGTAGCGGCTTGCAGTCTTTTGATAAGCCTTCTGTACGGCTGCGCCGAACGCCTCGGGCGAAACAGAAATCGTCAGTTTTGCGCGGTTGTTCTCGAGTTTTTCAATGGTTGACATGTGTTCCTCCAACAGTGTATCGATCTCACAATCAGATCAAATCGGCATAATACGCCAGTATCAAACAATATTAACATAGGAAAACACGTATTGCAACCCGAAAACGCGCCTGTTTTACGTGACTTTGGCACACATTGGCACACGATGGCTTTTGCGCGCTTTGCGTCTGTTTTTTCAGCGAATGATTATGAAACAAAATGCATAAAAGACGCGAGAAAACGGGTTTTTCTTTGGTATTCGATGGAACAATATGCAACAACAGCAT
>DNFZ01000086.1 GCA_003486785.1 Clostridiales bacterium
CCGCTAGTAGCGTTGCGAGTTGGGGTCTGTGGAATTCTTATTCTACGGTTTGGGCTATCATCGTTGCGTTGGGTCAACTTGCTGTAATCGTAAATGAATTTCTTCCCTACAAAACCAGAATTACACAAATACAATCACTCAAAACGGCACTCATCAAGCTTTTCGATCAAGCAGAAAACCGGTGGCGAGACGTAAGCAAAGGTGAGTTGGCCGACGATCAAATTAATGACCTTGCAACAGAGTTTCGTCAGAAATGGAGCCAGGCGGAAGATAAGTTCATCAAGGACGATTCCTTGTCTGAGCCGAAATGGTTAACCAAACGAGCACAAAAGAGGATGCTGCGTTACTTCCAATTTTATTATGGAGGTGATCAAGATGCCGCTTAATATTCCTGCAAATATCACTATTCCAGAAAGAGAACCAAACAGGGAGGATTTAGAAGACTTGATTGGAAGCAATCGAGTTCTATTGGCAATTCCCAAGGTAATTCCACCAATGGCAAAAAGAATGATGCCAATACCAGATGTAATTCCTCCAATGCAGGTTTGTGCTGAAGCAAATGAGGAAAACCTAGAACCATAAGCACATACCCCCGATCGCAACCCGCGACCGGGGGTTCATCATGCCCACTTCAGTTACTCCTCTGTGCTATTTACCGCAATCGCTTCATCCTGAAAGCCATTCCGCTTTTTCGCGGTCAGTTTCACAATGCCGTAAGTCGCCGCTCCAAACAACGCAATGATGCTTACATATTGCGCAATCAGCAGCGCGGCGTTGCCAAAGCTGGGCTGATGGCTTTCTCCCAAACCTTGTCCGTTACCCAGTCCCTGGCCATCACCTGCGCCCTGCCCCAGGCCGTCTCTTGCGCCCTGGCCTTGTCCGCGTCCGCCGCCATAAGCGCCTCTACCGCCTCCCTGCGAGGGCTGCGCTGCGTCGCCTTCGTCCGAGAACGCAGGCAGCTCGCTGATGTCGCTCGGCAGCTCGCCGGAGACACCATCTTGGGCGATCTCCCGACTCGGCTGAAAAGCCCCGTGGGAGAACTGCCCAGCTTGCAGCGGCGCGGAGAGGAAGGAGACAAACTGCGTGGTAAACACGCTGTAGCCGCCAAATACGACCACACACGCAAACACTACCGCAAGCGCGACCTTCGCGACTTTACGCGTACCGCGTTTGAACAGTTTTCCGAGGATATACTCCGTGTGCAGCCCCAGATGCACGCCCATGAGGATGATGGCAACCGCGGAGGCAAAATAGTGCAGCGTCTTGGCATAGCCTGCGCCTGAAGTCGCGAACAGCGTCTTGTTGATCATCAAACCCGTGACGCCGATTGCGAGAAAGGCCACAAGCAGCAGCGCATCCACAATGTATCGCGCGCGCACCATACCGGGCGTACCTTTGGCAAACAGCCGCTTGGTGGCGGCGCCAATCCAGCGCATGTTGACCAGATGATGCACGACAAACAGCCCGATCAGCGCAAGCCCGCCGACCTCGTGAAACGACATGCTGATGACTTGCTTTTTGTACATCAATACGAGCAAAATGAGCATTACCGCGTCCAGCGCGAGCTTGAGTGCGCGCGTCTGAGCGGAGGAAAGCCGCTTTTTCTCCTGTATTTCCATTCGTTTTTTTCTCCTTGAGCATAGTTTCCGTGTTGATAGCAATAGCATATCGGAGAATATGGCAAATCAAGCGGAAGAAAAAAGGCAATAGTTTGACAGATTGCAGCAATATACACAAAAAACGCCGTTTCGTTGCAAAACAGCGTTCTGAATATTGCTTCCGGTTACTTGTAGATCATCCCGACCAGTGCGTTTGTCCATGTCGCTGGGAGAATTCTTGCCAGCAGCACAAACACCTGATATTGCAGCCCCACGGTGTAATACGCCTTTGGGTGTTTCGCGTTTGCAGCGCGGAGCACCGCCTTTGCCACCAGTTCCGGCGGCATGCCGTTCTGCTCGTCATGCTCCATGACGGCAACCGCGCGGTCAACCGCCTCGCCGTATACGCCCGCGCCCGCGCAGCTCTTCTTGCGCGCGGCGGTGAAGCCCGTCTTCACATCGCCCGGTAGAATCGCGCAAGCTTGGATGCCAAAGGGTTTCACCTCGTTGCGAAGCGCGAGGGTGAGGGAGTTGGTTGCGGCCTTTGTCGCGCTGTAAAACGCCTGAAACGGAATCGCGATTGGCGCCGCAACCGAACTGATGTTGACGATATGCCCGCTCTTTTGCGCGCGCATAATGGGTAACACCGCCTGAATGCAGTGCAGCGTGCCGAAGAAATTGACGTTGAGCTGTGCAAACGCATCTTTGGGGTCGGTGAACTCAACCGCGCCCGATATGCCAAAGCCCGCGTTGTTGACCAGCAGGTCGAGTTGACCCTCCTCGGCGATCACCTGCGCAACGGCGGCCTTCACCTGCTCGGGCTCGGTCACGTCCGCCGTGATGTGGCGAATCACGTCCGCGTCCGCACCGGTTCGGCTCAGCTCATAGACGGTGAATCCGTTTTGAACCAGCAGGCTTGCGGTTGCTTTGCCGATGCCGCCGCTGCCGCCGGTGAGCACGCAGACGCGCTTCATTTCGCTTCCTCCGTCAGAACCGTCGCCATGATGTCCATCGCCTCGTCCAGCAGCGGCTCTTTGAGCGTTGCCATATAGCTCGTGCGCAGCAGGCACTCTGAGGCCGGGGTTGCGGGCGGCAGGACGGGGTTGACGTAGACGCCCGCGTCGTAGAGCATCTTTGCGATGGTCAGCGTGCGGATGGTCTCGTAGGTATAGATCGGGATAATCGGAATATCCGCGGTGTATTTATGCGGAATGCCCCGCTCGGAAAGCCCCGTGCGCACATAGCGGCAGATCTCCTGCAGGCGGCTCGCGCGCTCCGGCTCGCGCTCGAGCACGCGGAGCGCCGCCAGCGCGCAGGCGCAGCTTGCTGGCGTCATGGAGGCGGAGAAGATGAAGGGCCGCGAGGTATGGCGCACATATTCCGAAACCTCAAGGCTCGAAGCCATATAGCCCCCGAGGCTCGCGAGCGATTTGCTGAACGTACCCATATAGATATCCACCTCGTCCTCAAGGCCGAAGTGGCTCGCAGTGCCGCGCCCGCCGGCGCCGAGGACGCCTAGGCCGTGCGCATCGTCCACCATTACGCGCGCGCCGAACTCCTTGGCGAGCTTGACGATCTCTGGCAGGTTTGCGATATCGCCGCCCATGCTGAATACGCCGTCGGTGACGATTAGCTTGCCCGCCGTGTCGGGGATCTGCTCTAGCGTGTGACGCAGGTGCTCCATGTCCGCATGGCGGAAGCGCACCATGGTGCCAAAAGAGAGGCGGCAGCCGTCATAGATGCTCGCGTGGTTCTCCTTGTCGCAGATGACATAGTCGCCTTTGCCAACGATTGCGCTGATGATGCCGAGGTTGCTCTGAAAGCCGGTGGAGAAGGTGACCACCGCTTCTTTGTTGAGAAAGCGCGCAAGCTCCTGCTCGACTTCCAAATGCATGCGCAGCGTGCCGTTGAGAAAGCGGGAACCGGAACAACCGGAGCCGTATTGCTCCATCGCGTGAATACCCGCCTCAACGACTTCGGGATGCGTGGTTAAGCCCAGATAGTTGTTGGAACCCAGCATGATGCGACGCTTGCCTTCCATCATGACCTCGACATCCTGACGCGACTCCAGCGCGTGAAAATACGGATAGATGCCCGCGTCGCGGGTTTCCTTGACCGCGGTCAAGCGGCCGCATTTTTCAAACAGATCCATGATTACCCCCAAATTTCGATTGATGATGCTCCGCCGCGCATACCCCCCATGCTGGCGGCGAAGGGATTGTGACGCAATTCTCCTTATGCGTCAGGCTTACGCTTTCGCGTTGAGATGTCGGTTGAGCCGACCGAACAGGCGGGAGAGCAGCTCCACCTCCTGCTCGGTAAACGAGCTGAGCGCAGACGATACTGCGCTTTTCATATCCGGCAGCTGCCGTCCGTAATAGTCGAGGAATTTTTTGGTGACAAAGAGGTGCGCCTCCCGGTGGTCGTCATCATTGCAAACGCGCTCGAGATATCCTTTTGTGACGAGGGAGTTCACCTTGTAAGAGGCGTTTGGCTGAGAGATGCCGAGGAAGTCTGCAAACTCGCTGATGGTCGGGCGATCCAGCAGATAGATCACCTCGGCGGAAAACGCCTCGATCGCGCTCAAGCTTCCCGCTTTTTCACGCAGATGCCCGAATAAGTTTCGGTAATGCGTGAGGCGCAGATTTCGGTAGAGATCCGATACCAAAGCTGCAATGCCCGAACCGGCCACAATCATCACTCCCTACACAAATTCGTTCCGGTTTGCAGCGTAAGCGTCGCTGAAACTTCAAAGCAACCAAAAAAAGCGCTCCGCTGCAAATACATAAAGATTTTTATGCATTCTAGCAGATGGATGCGCTTTTGTCAATAGACGCTGAACGCGCAGTACAAATTTTACAGCGATTTCGCGCTGATTTTGCACGGCGTTGATGAGGAGATGCGGGGCTTACTCGGCTATCGTCTCCGGTTCGCCGATCTCTTCGCCAAAGGTTTCCACGCGGATCGACTTGACTTTTTGCTCTACGATGGGCTTGCTGTGCACGCCGGTAACGCAGGTCGCAATCGCGTCCACCGCATCCATACCCTCGACCACCATTCCAAAAGCCGCGTAGTCCTTGTCAAGATACTTCGCGTCCGCATGGAGAATGAAAAACTGGCTGCCTGCCGAATCGTATGCCGCCGGAGGATTGTAGGGGTTGCCCTGGCGTGCCATGCTGACCACGCCGCGCTCATGCGAGAGGTGGTTGGGGTGCTTGTTGTTTGAGAACTCTCCCTTGATGTGGTAGCCCGGGCCTCCGGTGCCGGTGCCGGTCGGGTCGCCGCCCTGAATGACGAAGTTTTTCACCACGCGATGGAATATGGTTCCATCGTAGAAGCCCTTGTTGGCGAGCGCGATGAAGTTTTTGACCGTGTTGGGCGCGATATCGTAATACAGCTCCATTTTGATGATGCTGCCGGTCTGCATTTCGATGGTGGCAACGGGTACTTTCGTGATCACAAACTGTCCTCCGAATGTTAAAAATATCTGCGGGGACACCGCGCAACAAGCGTGTTTCGATGTGCCGCCGACGTTCCTCATTGTCCGGCATTTGCGCGAAAAAGTCAATGAACGATTTCTTATTTTTATATGAACGTTTCGCATAAGACTGTTTTTTGTGAACGGATGGATAGGAACCGTTTCTGGCGGACTCTTTTTCGGGCGCAGAAGCAGCGTTGTTTCACGGCGACTTGCTTGGGGATCACGCCGTAATATGCTACAATATAGAATACAAATGTAGGCGAAACTGTGTTGATTGAACATCTTTCGCCATTTTGGAGGCGCAGCATGTCTTATATCGCAAGCGAGCATCGCTATGATGAGATGATCTACCGCAAATGCGGCAAAAGCGGGCTGAAGCTCCCGCTGCTCTCGCTGGGGCTATGGCACAATTTTGGCACTCATGACGATTATCAGAACATGAAGAACATGTGCATTGCTGCCTTTGATCGGGGCGTGACGCACTTTGACCTTGCCAACAACTACGGTCCGCTCCCCGGCAGCGCCGAGACGAACTTCGGACGCATCCTGAAAGAGGAGTTCGCGGCGTATCGCGACGAGATGATCATCAGCACCAAGGCGGGCTACACCATGTGGCCGGGCCCGTATGGCGACTGGGGCAGCCGCAAATACATGCTCGCGAGCCTCGATCAGAGTCTCGGGCGCTTGGGACTTCCGTATGTAGACATCTTCTACCATCATCGCATGGACAAGAACACCCCGCTTGAGGAGAGCATGCTGGCGCTCGACACGGCTGTCAAGAGCGGTCGTGCGCTCTATGCAGGGCTTTCCAATTACGACAGCGCGACCGCGCGGCAGGCGGCAGCCATCCTTGGCGAGCTGCGCTGTCCGTTTGTGCTCAATCAGGTGCGATATTCGATCTTTGACCGCCACATCGAGGCGGACAATCTGGAGCAGGCGGCGGAGGACGCGGGTTTCGGCATCATCTGCTTTAGCCCGCTGGCGCAGGGGCTATTGACCGATCGCTATCTAGGCGGTATCCCGGCGGACAGCCGCATCGGCAAAGGCGGGCCGTTTTTGAAACGCGAGCAGCTCACAGAGCAGAAGCTCGGGCAAATTCGCGCGCTCAACGAGATTGCGCTTTCGCGCGGGCAGTCGCTCTCCGAGCTTGCATTGAGCTGGGTGCTCAAAAGCGAGCGGGTGACCAGCGTGCTCATTGGCGCATCCTCGCCCGAGCAGCTCGTGCAAAACCTCGGCATTCTCCGCTCACCCGCGTTCACCGCGGACGAACTTGCGCAAGTAGATGTAATTACTGACGCGGCAACCTAAGATCGCGCCAGCCGGGAGCTGAGATACCATGCCAGATATTCGCGCGCGGCTGCTGTTGTTACGAGCCTTTTTGATGGAGCATACCGATGAGCGCCACGGCGTGACGGTGCGTGAAATCATTGCGCATCTGGAACTCTCCGGCATTTCTGCGAATCGACAAGCGGTGTTTACGGATATCAACGTACTGCGGGAAAGCGGGCTTGATATTCGCGTGAAGCGACGACGGGCAAACGAATACTATCTTCACACGCGCGTGTTTGAGCGAACGGAACTAAGGCTGCTTGCGGACATGATCCGCGCCAGCCGCGTACTCACGCGGGCGCGCTCTGAGGAGATGATCGCAAAACTAACCTCCCTTGCAAGCTGTCACGACGAGGCGTGGCTCCGGCGGCGGGGCGGGGCAGCCAGCCCGCATAAGCCGGAGAGCGAGTGTGCGTTTCACAATGCTGCGCAGGTGCTTCTGGCGCTGGAGCGTGGCTGTAAAGTCTCGTTCATCTACGGCCAGATTACGGCGAAGAAAACGCTGTGTGCGCGGCATGGCGGCGAAGCGCATATCGTCAGCCCGTGCCTGCTCATCTATGCGGAGGATCACTATTATCTGATTGCGGACCATCCCTCTCAAGAAGGGCTCGCGCATTACCGGCTCGATTTGATGGAGAATGTGCGCGTGCTGGATTTGCCCGCGGCGCCTGCCGATCCCTCTTTTGATGCAGCGGCATATGCAAAATCCGTCTTCTCAATGGCGCCTGCCCGGCAACGCTGGGTGCATCTCTCGTTTGAACGCGCTCTACTCGGAATGATGCTGGATCGTTTCGGTGCGGATGTGGCTGTAGCTGGCTTGGACGAGGAGACGCTTGCGCTCTTTGCGCCCGTTTGCGTGTCGCCTCCCTTTTTCGGCTGGGTGTTTCAGTTTGCCGGGCGGGTGCGGATACTCGCGCCGGACGATGTACGCGAAGAGATGCTGCTCCTGCTGGAGGCGTCCCGCGCATCGCTGGGTGGACGCAAATAACGAGCTGAATTTAAAAAATGCACAGGCGGTAATCACTCGCCGCAGTGATACCGGGGAGGTAAACATTGTTTCATATCATACTCGTCGAGCCAGAGATTCCGCAGAACACAGGCAACATCGCGCGTACCTGCGCGGTGACGGGGGCAAAGCTGCATCTCGTCCGCCCGCTTGGATTTTCGGTGGATGACAGGCAACTCAAGCGCGCGGGGCTGGACTACTGGCACGAGCTCGACATCACCTATCACGACAGCTTTGAAGCGTTGGAGGCGGCGTATCCGGAGGCGCGCTTTTTCTTGCTCTCCACACATGCAACGCGGAGCTATGCACAGGTGGAGTATCGCGACGGGGATTTTCTCGTTTTTGGCAAGGAGACGGCGGGGCTGGGGCAGGCGCTTCTGTCGCGAAGGAGCAAGGACGCTATCCGCATCCCAATGCGCGAGGGGCTTCGCTCATTAAACCTGAGCAACAGCGTGGCGCTCGTGCTCTATGAGGCGCTGCGGCAAAACGGCTTTCCGCAGATGCGGTAGACTCGCGGCGGCTTTATAGCCGGAGCTTACCGCTCCGAGCGCGGCAGATGCTTCCAAAACACGCGAAAACGGGAAAAATAAGGCTTGCATCGCGGGTAAGCGCGTGGTAATATAGTTCTGTTCGATTTTAATCAAGGAGGTGGACTATTCGCATGGGTAAATACTGTGAAGTCTGCAACAAGGGTGTCATGTCCGGCAATCTGGTCAGCCACTCCAATCGCAAGACCAAGCGCGGCTGGGCGCCGAACATCCAGGGCGTGCATGTTGTCGTTGACGGACGGCCGATGAAGATGAATGTTTGCACACGGTGCCTCCGTTCCGGTAAGG
>DNFZ01000208.1 GCA_003486785.1 Clostridiales bacterium
TATTATTCTTTGCTAACAAGATATATTTCTGTCTTATTATACGTGTGTGGTGATAATATGTGATGCTTTTCCTCAGGGGATTGCTTTGTTTTGTGGCGTTATATCGAGTTATTATGAAAAGTATTGTCTGTCCGATTGATTTGTGAGATTATATACATGAGTGTTTTTAAACATCGGTGTAACATTATCATATATTTTTCGCCTTGTCAACCGTACACTTATTGTTTTTTTATATCTGTTAAGTTGCGCGCGTCACGCCGACATATCATCCAAGCAACCACTCCGCTGCGAATCTCTAAAACACAGGTCATGCAGTGAACGAACGTAAAACAGGAGGCATATCATGAACAACACTTTTTCCGACATCGTCCAGATTGGCGTCATCGTGTCTGATGCGGCAGCTACCGTTGAACGCCTGAACCGAGTCCTCGGCTGGCAGCCGGTTTGCTCGCGGGAGACTATGCGCATTCCCGGGCGGACATATCGCGGTCAGGACGAAGATTTCGCATGCCTGATGTATTTCTACCAGTTCTCGCAGATTGAGCTGGAGATCATCCAGCCGCTATGCGGAAAGTCCTGCTGGAACGAATATTACGTCCGCAACGGCAATGGAATCCACCACCTGTTATTTGACCTGACCGATTCTGCTTCCGCGCTGGAGCAGTTGTCCGCGCACGGCATTGAGATCGAGCAGCGCGGGCGTGCGCTACCGTATGGCGAGCACGCGTTTTGGGCTTATGTAAGCTCACAAAGCCAGCTTGGGTTTGCCATGGAGCTGACCAATCGCAGCGAAGCGCCTCAGCCTGCGCTTCCCGCCGCTCCCGCGCAAGGGTTGTTCTCCAATTTGAAGGGCGTGAGTATTTCGGTTCAAAATCTCGAGGCCAGCATCAAGGCTTATCGAACCATTCTCGGCTGGGCTCCCTCCGGCAGCGTATATCGCATCCAATCCGACCGGTACCGTGGCAAAGAGGCGAGCGCGCTGAGCGGTGCGATCGCTTTCTCGCTTCCCAACCTCGCTATCGAACTGGTCAGACCGGCTTTCGGCACGGGCAGCGCCAGAGAACAGCTAGCGGATTACGGCGAAGGACTCTTTTGCATCAATTTTAACGTCTACGGGCCGGAAGCAGCGCTCTCCTTGGCGGATCAGGGCATTTTGATTTTAGAACAGGGTCACACCATTGTAGATCGTCAAGCGCTGAGGTGGACGTTGTTTGATACCAAATCCATCTTCGGTTTTCATCTCCGCGCGCTTTATCCTTAAGGCTTTTGCGCTTGCCGCGCGCCTTGCTCAAATTTCTTTCGTCTACTTGCCCTTCGGCTCTAAAGAGCGCCGAATAAATTGCGCGCCGTTTCGCGCGTCTTCTACCATCTGCTCCAAATTTGCGCCGTTGCTCAAATCCCGCCATACGCTGACGTTCAGCGCCGTCTGGCACCCCATTCGCACAAACGACTCCATCGTGATGTACTCCTGATAGTTCACTTCTTGGAGCGTTGCGAAGATGTCGCCCCAGGGCATCTGCCCTCTGCCGTTTCCCGGGATGCGCCTGTTTGTCTCGCCAACGTGAAAATGCCCGAATCTTCCGCTTTTTGCCGCAAGACGGATCGCGTCCATCATATGATCTTCTTCGATATTCATATGATATACGTCTATCAGGAGCTTTGCGTGTTCGCTATCGAGCAGCTCGCAAAACTCGATTCCCTCCGAGACGGTGTTGAAGAGAAACTGCTCATAACGATTGACCACCTCGAAGCAATACGTGACGCCCAGATCCTCCGCCGTCGGCAAAATCTGCTTGAGTGAATCTATGCTCAGATCGCGAATGCGCTCTTTCTCCGCCACATCGCAGATGCAGCAAGGGCGCCTGCGCCACGCGGAGAAGTTCACGCCCGACCAGCGGTCCGAGCCTGCCTCCGCCGCCGCCGCCAGCACTCGCTTGCTATAGTCAATGCCGATGTTTCGAATCGCAGCATCGTCCGCAGAGATGTCATTCGTCTCATTGAGCCCGCCGTTGATGCTCAGCTCCATCCCATACTCGGCAATTTTCTGCCTGAGATGCTGGCGCTCTTGCTTTGAGAGGTTTAGAACAAGCCCCGGAAGAACTTCGAAGACATCCACGCCCGCCTGGTGCGTTAGATCCAGCATGCGAAAGATATCCGAGTCCCCGACAGACCCCATCCAATAGCCAACGTGCAACCCGATTTTATTCATGGTCATGCTCCTTTTGCCTCATGCTCAGCGCGCGTCGCGCCGGCAACGCCGCTTGATTCAAGATAGATTGTGTACTGAAATATACATTGAAGTTTAACAAAGTCGTTTATCCTAAAAAGATGCTCTCGATGTGTGTCGGTTGAACGATTCATGATCCACTTCGCAAAATTTTAAATATCCTGTATCGGTGCCGTTCGATAATCAGAGTTTGCCATACATCCGTGTTTTTGTCAACAGTTCGCTCATAGTTCAGTTTTGCTTGCAATAATGCCATGATTTTTAACAAAACCCGAAGCTGCTTTGTTTTGAATCAATGTATTCTACGCTTTTAATGAACACATATGTTTCTATAATTTCGTCATTCCACTTCAAGCAATTACGCATCATCTTTCGAGATGCTCCCGTTTACCCTCTTTCCGGACTCTCGTAATTCGTTTGATGATGCCGAAATTTCGGGTTTGATCAAGTTTTTATTAAACATCCTTGTTTTATAAAATTCGCCATGCTATACTGTGCGTAATTGGAGGTGAGTATTGCGTGCAACCTGAACTGAAAAAATCGGTCAAAGATCTTGCTCTGCAAATTCGAATTGGAATCGTAACTCAAATCGGCGCGCTTGGCGTTGGTCACCTTGGCGGCTCTCTGAGCATCGCCGATCTGCTCGCTGTTCTCTACGGCGAGGTCATGCAAATAGACCCGAAAAACCCGTCATGGCCTGAGCGCGATAAGCTGGTGTGCTCCAAAGGGCATGCAGGCCCAGCGGTCTACGCCGCCCTTGCAATCAAGGGTTACTTTCCATATGCGTTGCTAGAGACGCTCAATCAACCCAAGACAACGCTGCCCAGCCATTGCGACCGGCTCAAAACCCCCGGCATTGATATGACGACCGGCTCCCTCGGCCAGGGAACGTCGCAAGCCGTCGGCCTTGCAATCGGCGATCGGCTCAAAGGGCGCAATAACCGCGTCTTTCTCATCACCGGAGACGGCGAAATGAACGAAGGCCAGGTTTGGGAAGCGGCGATGCTGGCCGTCGCACGCGGCGTGGATAACCTCTACTGGTTTGTCGACAACAACAAAAAGCAGCTCGATGGCACTTGCGACGCGATTCTGCAGCAGGGCGATCTTCTCGCCAAGGCGGAGGCGTTCGGCTTTGACGCACAGCGCGTCAACGGCAACTGCGTCGTGGAGATTTCACAAGCGATCCATCGCGCGGAGCAAACGCCCGGCCGCGCGCATATGATCATACTCGACAGCGTGAAGGGCGCGGGCATCTCCGAGGTTGAGGAGACGGCGTTCAACCATAGCATGGCAGTCTCTCGCGAGCAGGCCGACCGCTGGATCGCCCGGCTGGAAGCGCAGCGCGCAGAGCTGCTCGCGCAGTGAGGAGGAACGAAGCATGAAAAACGCTTACGACGGAACCTTGAATCCCGTCACATACAAAGATGTGTTCAGCGCGCTGATTCAGGCCATGATTGCAGACGATCCGGATGTGTTTTACCTGGATGCGGACTTGATGAGCTGCATGGGAACCACGAAGTGGTCCGCTGAAAACCCCGGCCATTCCATCAACTGCGGGATTGCGGAGGCCAATATGGTCGGTGTTGCCTGTGGCCTCGCGGCCGCCGGATTCAAGCCGATCCTGCATACGTTCGGGCCGTTTGCTTCTCGCCGCGTCTACGATCAGGCATTTCTCTCTGCGGGATATGCGCACAACGACATCACCATCATCGGCAGCGATCCGGGCGTCACCGCCGCGCTCAATGGCGGAACACACATGCCCTTTGAGGATATGGCGCTTTATCGGGCATTGCCCGGCTGCACCGTCATCGACATCTCCGACACCGAGCAGTTTATCAGCGTGCTCAAGCAGGCAAAGGATCGCCCGGGCGTGAAATACATCCGCACAACGCGCAAAAACACCGCAAAACTCTATGAGAGCGGCACCGAAACGCCCATAGGCAAAGGCATAGTGCTGCGAGAAGGAACGGACGCGGTCATCGTCGCCAGCGGCATTATGGTACACGAGAGCATGCAAGCCGCGCAGCAGCTCGCAAAAGAAGGCATCGAGGCTGCGGTCATCGATATGTTCACAGTCAAGCCGCTCGACGAAGAGCTGCTCCTCGCCTATGCAAAAAAGACGGGCGCGGTCGTGACGGCTGAAAATCACAACCGGATCGGCGGGCTTCGCAGCGCTGTTGCTGAGTCGCTCATGGCATCCTGCCTTGTTCCGCTTGCATATGTCGCGGTGGAAGACGCGTTCGGCGAGGTTGGCCCGCAGGACTATCTGCAGCAACGCTTTGGCCTTACCGCCGAGCACATCGCCGAGCAAGTACGCGCCGTCATCGCGCGCAAAAAATGACCAGAATTCTGAATTTTTAACAAGCAGTCGCTGGTTTTCCTCCTAAACTAACAGACAAAAGGCTTCCTGTGGCGGGAAGCTTTTTGTCTGCTTTAGAGTTACACTTGCGGCTGCCGCTGGTTGATTATATCACCGGGCCCAACGTATGGATATCGATGCTGTTAAAATACCCGATGGTCTCGTTTTTGGTAAAAGCGCCGTTGAGCACATGAATCAGCATTTGGAAGGCTTCCTCCGCCACCTGCTCAATATTCGCTTCGCCGGTGATGATGCGCCCTGCGTTGAGATCCATATCGTGCTCCATCCGCTGATAGGTATTCACGTTGCCGCAGATCTTGATCACCGGCATGCTCGGAAACCCTTGCGGTGCGCCGCGCCCGGTGGAGAACATCATCGCCTGCGCACCCGTTGCCGCCATGCCGGTTAAAATCTCCGGCTCACGCCCGGGCGTGTCTTTGATCCAGAGCCCCTTTTGGTCGATGATGCGATCCGGATAGTTCAGCACGCCTTGAATCGGGCGCGTACCGCTCTTGACGATCGCGCCGAGCGACTTTTCCTCTATCGTGGTGAGGCCTCCCAGGATATTGCCGGGCGTCGGCTGTCCTTTTCGCATGTCACAGCCAAGCGACATGGCGCGCTGTTCCATGGCCCCAACGATGTCGTAGATACGCTCGGCAACCGCGGGCGTTGCGGCTCTGCGCGCGAGAATGTGCTCTGCGCCCAGAAATTCCGTCGTTTCGCCAAAGATAACGGTTGCGCCGCAGTCTACCAGCCGATCCGCTACCTGCCCGATAACGCAGTTGGATGCCATGCCGCTCGTCGCGTCCGATCCGCCGCATTTGATCGCCATCACGATCTCCGAGATGTCCGCGGGTGTTCTTTGCTGCGGAGAAATCTCGATGACGAGCTTTTGCGCAAGATCCGTTCCGGCCTGTATGGCACGCGATGCGCCGCCGAGATCCTGAATGCCGATCATCTCCACCGGTTTTCCGGTCTTTGCGATGGTTTCGTATATCTTCTGAAAGTCCGTCCCCTCGCAACCAAGGCTCACGATGAGCACCGCACCGATGTTCGGGCTGCAGCCGAGGCTGGAGAGCGTATCTGTCACGCGGTCGAGATCCGGCGGAAGCTGACAGCAGCCCTGATGATGGAAAAAGCCCACTGTGCCGCGCACCTGATGGACGATCGCCTGCGCTACGTCGTTTGCGCAGATGACGCTTGGGATAACCGCAACATGATTGCGCGAACCGATCTTTCCGTCCGCTCTTCTGTATCCGAAAAACTCCATACTATCTTCTCTCCTCACAGGTCGCCGCGCCCACGGGCGCTTTCAAGATTGTGCACATGCACATGCGCGCCGCGCGCGATGATGGTGCTGGCAAATCCCAGCTTTTCGCCGTATTTGACGATCGGTTCGTTTTCTTGGATCGGCTGAATTGCGATCTTATGCCCGTAGGGGATCGCATCGAGCGCAATCATCTCTTCCTCCCGACCCCTTTTGTCGCGAATGACGACAGCGTCCCCTGCCTGTATGCCGTTTGCAAATACGGTTGCGACATTGTCCGCCTCGTGTACCTTAAGCCCGTAGTTTGGTTCCATCAGTATGATCCTTTCCGTGTCCGTCTGGTCGTTTGCATCGTATCTCAGCGCTGCCCGTAGACCGAAATGCCATTTGGGATGACCACCACGCTCGCGTCTTGCCCTTTGATGCGATACGCCAGCGCGAGCGCTTCGTCCGGCGAATTTACCGGTATCATGCCTGCCTTGCGTACAGTCTCAGGATCGAGCCCGCTGACCAGTATCAGCCGGTGCTTTTTCATGATGCGCGCGTAGATTTGCGCAACCCACTGCTCCGGAATCGTCTGCTTCGGCGGTATCTGCGCAAGAGCCGCCTCAATCTCCGATGGCGAGCCGGAGTGGATCAGCCGCTCGAAGTATTCCCCGCCCATGCCATCGCAGCAAGATGCGCATACGATGATTACGCCGTCCTCCCCCGCGCAGGACTCTGCCGTATCGGCGGACTTTGAGGCCTGATAAAGATTTTGATCCATCGGATACCCTGCGTTGCCCGTCACAACGATATCCCCCGTAACAGGTTCGATGCAGGAGAGCGCATGGATAAACCGCGTGCCCGTTTCATGCGCCTGCTCCATGTCCCCCGCGAACGCGGCGATGACGCACTTTTGCTCATTCATGGCGACGTTGAGAATAAACGCGAGGTTGACCGCCCGCGCGGCATAGATCATATCGGCATGAACCGGATTTTGTTCCAGCACGCCCGTGCGGGAGTTCGCGTGCGCAATCGCCTGAAACGAGTGGTTCTCGTTGACCGTCTCCTCGGAGCAGACGCCGGGCAGAATGCTCTTCCTGCCGCCGGAGAAGCCCGCAAAGAAATGCGGCTCGATAAACCCCTCGGCAATCAGCAGGTCGCACTCTGCCGCAAGCCGGTTGACGCAAAAGCTCGCGCCGGACGGCAGCTCGCAGACGCGCACAAACTCCTCCGGCCGAAAGGCGTCGTTGACGGCGATGCGCTCATGATCCACGATGTCATCGCCGAACATGGCGCGCTGTTCTTTCTCCGTGGTTGCGCGATGCAGGCCGGTTGCGATCAAAATCGTGATCTCGGCCGCTGGATTCCCGCGTCGAACCTCGGAAAGCAAAATCGGCAGCGTCAGGCGGCTTGGCACGGCGCGCGTATGATCGCTCGTTACAATAACGACTCTTCGCTTCCCCCGGGAGAGTTCGCTCAGCGCGGGCGAGCCGATCGGATTGCGAAGCGCGTCAAGGATCAGCTGCCGCTCCGTTTTGTCCTCCGGCTCGTGCCAGTCACGCGGGAGCAGCACCGCCTTCAGATTCTTTTCGTCCACATGCAGCTCAACATGATCGTGAAAATAGGGGATTGCAATGGTTTTCATGTCGTTCTCCGGCGCGGCGTTCCCGCGTGCGCCCGTCTCCTACGCGCCATGCTGCGCTTCATCCGCCATGCGGACTGCTTTTTCCGCTTTTCGGTTCTTATACACGCCGACGGTAAGGAACGGAATCACGATAAATGCGATGCCGACATAACCGCAGTATCCATAGCCATACTTGATGATGTTGGTTAAGCCAACAAGAGAAACGCCCATCGAAATCAGCATCACGGCGCTGGAAAGCAGCGCGCTGCGCGTCTTCTCATTTCGAATGCGCGAAAACGCCTTTATGCCGGAGAAGCGACCCGCCACGCCGAAGATTGCCGCAACCGCCGTAGAGACGAAGCACAGGAACAAGCAGACATAATATGCAATGATCAATAACGGCGAGCCCAGCTGCTTTGCTACCGTCAAGGTTGGAATCGTGCTGCCGCCTTCCACCGCGCCATATACAGCGCTCCAACCCAGCAGCATCACCACCGAAAGGCAAAGCACGAGGCTGCTCAGCGCAAAGGCGATCCACATGGACTTTTTGCTGTCCTTCGGCGTTGCCAGAACGGTTCCGACCGCGATCATCGTCGGAATCGCCGCGCACTGGAATCCTGCATATTGGAATGTTTTCAAAATAGCAAGCGGAAGGTGGCGCCACGTCGGCCCCGCCTGAAAGATCTGCACGATCACATCTTTTTTTTGCGTGATGCCGATGATGAAGATGCAGACCGCTGTAACAAGTATCAGCGCGGTCATGATCGTGCTCGCCTTGCGCACAAGCTCTGCGCCGAACATCGTCAGCACGAGCAAAACAACGCCTACGACGCTGACGGCAACAGGATAGGAGATGGACGCAATATCCTGGAGCAGCTGGCCGGACCCGGCGATGCTCGCGCTGATCGCCATCAATATCATGATGTAGAAGTAGACTTCGAACACCAGCTCCAGCTTATCAAACGGATGGTAAAGCGTTTCGAATAGCTGCTTATAGCTGGTCATGTGGTTTCGGTTATACATGATCATCGCCTCGCGCACAACAAGCGTGAGCAGCAGCAGCGCAAGCAGCGCAGACAGCGGGCCGAACCACCCGGTGATCACATAAAACTGATTCGCCTGATTCCCCGTCGCAAACCCGCCGCCCGCATGCCAGCCAAAGAGCACGCTTGCAACGGTCAGCGTTGCCGGCCAAACGACTTTTGCCAGTTTCGCCTTTTGTTGTTCCATTGTGGTGACCCCCATCCTTCTTGTTTGAGCAAATTGAAATGATAGGATTAATTAAACACAATTGTACATTTTCTCCACGAGATTTACAACTGTTTTTCAAGAATTATCGACGCTTATTCGCTTCTCTCGTTACTCTTTCGAGAAAATGCCAAGATTAAAGCGCTATTTCATGTGCTGCTTACATGAAATAGCGCTTACTTTGTTCGAAATTTACATTCATTCGTGTTTATAAAAACACGCGGTTTGTGGAAGGGCGCGTACACCCCGGCTGAAAACCCTTCGCACGCAGCCGCCAAGATAGAGGGACGCGTGGTTTCCTGTCTTTTGCAATAGCAGTTCGGAGCCATGCGAAGAATGATCCTGAAGAGCGGTTCTAGCGTGCTCAGGACCGCATTTTCGGCGTTTCCAGAATGGACGCGACAATGTTCTCTAAGACGCTTCGACTTTTGGATTTTTTGATCTTTTCCAGCGCTCTTAATGCATCCTGTCCGTACTCCTTCGCCTTCTCTTCGGCGAGCGCAACGCCTTGATGCTCTATCACGAGCGACATGATTTTAGCGACGTTCTCCTCGGTCAAGGCACTTTGAAAGACCAAATCGCGCAATGTCCCGCTCGATTCGTTTTTCAGCGCGAAGAGCAACGGCAGGGTGATATCGCCTTGCTTGATGTCGTTTGCGACGTTTTTTCCGATGGTTTCCGGCGCGCTGAGAAAGTCGAGACAGTCGTCGACGATTTGAAACGCCATGCCGATGCAATATCCGGCCTGAATCAATGCGCGCTGCGTCTGGTTGTTGACATTGGCCTCGTATGCGCCTGCAAACAAGCTCATCGAGAACAAAGCAGCGGTCTTGCCGGCGATGATCTCGATATACTGCTCCAGCTCCAGCGCATCGCTGTAGCGATGCGAATACTGCGCCAGCTCCCCTTCGCAGATCTTCATGATGCTGTGCGATAGCTTTTGGAGCATCTCCGCGGGATAATCCCCGGCGAGCAGGTCAAACGTCTTGGCGAATACATAGTCCCCCACCAAGACGGCGACCTCTTTGGAATACTTGCTGTGCACGGCTTCAATCCCTCTGCGCAGCTTTGCTTCGTCTATGATGTCGTCGTGAATCAGCGTTGCCGTGTGCAGCAGCTCGACGCATGCCGCGATTGGGATGATTCTCTTGCTGTTGTATTTGCCGAGCTTTGCGCCGAGCACCACCATGGCAGGCCTTAGCATTTTTCCGCCGGACTCGATCGCCTCCACAAGAGGCGCTTTGACCAGCGGCATGGCATCGGAAACAGAATCGAGCATAAACCGCCTGACCGATTCGAGTTCCGTCTGCAAGAATGGATACGTGACCCAGGAATTGTTCATGTTTATCCTTTACAAAAAAACGGGGATGTATCCGCTATCCAAGCATTGCGCATACGAATCCCGAAAAGCAGACGAAAATGCTTCAGCAAAAAGAGCGCGCTGAAGCAGAATGTTCGCCATGCCGCCGCGCGAGCGCTCATTCGTCATCCGTGTGGTCGAAATAGAGATAGCTCTTTCCGGCAAGCCTTGTTTTAATCCAGCGCTTTTTGAGCCACGGAATGACATAATAGTCCAGCCCGAACGTACGCCCTGCGCCCATGAGAATGGCGATTCCGCCGAAGAAATACCACATCATGGTGATATCCGCCATGCCGGTCATGGCAATGGCAATCGTCATAATGATGCTGATCACCGCCATCGGGAAGGTCATCAGCCCGCCCATGAAGCTCAGCCCGATCAAAATCTCCATGACGACCATCATAATCTGAACAGGGACTTCGATCGGGGCGATCCAGTGATTCATGATCCAGACGACGAAATTCGGCGCCTTCAAGATTGCCTCGCCATAGCCCGCGGGCTTGTGGTTAACCACCCATTGGAAAATGCCAGGTAGCTGCATGGCAGTCTCCGTCGCCTGCGTTGCGACCTCTGTGACAACGCCCGAAGCCGCGCTCACCGCATCCGCCGCGCTTTGCGCAACGCCCGAAGCCGCGCTCACCGCGTCCGCCGCATTTTGTGTTTGCGCCGTGACAGTTCCGGCTAGATAGTTCACTGTGCTGACAACCTTCGCAGACGTAAACCATCCTTCCGCAATCTTCACAACGCCTTCGGTCAGCCACATGAAACCCAGCCAGAGCCGAAACGGCACGAGCCAGAAGTTCGGGCTGCGCTTTGCAAAATGTCCGCCCACGAAAGAGCGCCTGTTCTTAACATGGAATATCTCATGCCTTAAATAGCTTGCAACCTGCATGAAGCCGGCGACCATGAACTGATAGTAAACGTTGACAAAGTGCTTGACAAATATGGCAAACCAGCCGGAGGCAAGAAATCCGATGTTTGCAACGCCGCGGCGGGAGCCAACCGAGACCATGAACCCGTTGTACTTCTGCTCGTGTACATGGCGCTTGTCGCTGCCCTTGACCTGCTCGGCGATATTCAGCGCGGCGGTGTGCGCCGACTGCTCCGCCGCCTGCACGATTTGCGGCATAAATCCCTTCGCATCCTGATAGGACGCGCAATCCCCGGCAACATAGATGCCGTCGATCGGCTCGCCTTCCTGCAGGCCCTGCATATACTCGTTGACGTTGATGCGCGATCCTTTGCCTTTGTCTAAGCAAAAGTCGGTCGCGCCTTCGACGCATTTGATGCCCGCAGACCAGATCAATGTATAGCTTGGGATCACCGTGCCGTTGGCCAGCGTAAAAGAATCTTCGCAAACCTCAACGATCGCAGCATTTTTCAGCAGCGTAACGCCGAGTTTTTTGAAATATCGATCCTCGATCTTTTTCACGAGCTTGTCGCTATCCAGCATGCCCAGTATGCGATCGAGCGCTTCGATGTTATACACCGTTACCTCGGAAGGATCGATGTTGTATTTTGTGCAGAAGTGTTGCTTCGATTCGCCCAGCTCTCCCGCCATTTCAACGCCGGTAAACCCGCCGCCGCAGATGGCAAAAGTAAGCAGGCGCTTTCTTTCGAGAGGATCATCTTCATAAGAAGCGCGCTCAAACATATGCTCGATGTGCGCGCGCAGCTTGACTGCGTCCTGATACGACCACAGCGTATGCGAATGCTCCGCCGCGCCTTTCACGCCGAAGAAGTTCGGCTGGCTGCCGATCGCGATGAGCAGATAATCAAACGCATAGGTTCTCTTTGCGCTCGCCACCCGCTTGTTTGCAATATCACACTTGGTGATCTCGTCCGTCACCACCTGCACCTTGCGGCCGCGAAAGATCTTTCNNGTGCGATGCCCCGCCACTTCGTGGAGCTCGGTCATTAACGTATGAAACGGATTTTTATCGACCAGCGTAATTTCAACGTCATCGTTCTTGCGGAAGATTTTATGCAGCGTCTTACCTGCCTTCACGCCAGCATAGCTTCCGCCGATGATGAGTATCTTTGTTTTCATATAGTTCCTTCCCGTCGCCTGCGCAACGTGCGCGTCGGTCAAGCCGTCGCTTGCGCATCCAACATTTGCGTGATACAATACTGTTCCATTATACCGCTTGACGTAATTTTTTCAAGTGGCGCGCGGCGCAAATACGCTCCACATCCAATAAAACAATAACACATCCTGATTTGTCATGATCAAGTTATTTTCTGATAGCAAGTTCGCGGATTGCCTTCTCATCCTACACGGAAGCAATTAAAAATCGCCCGTCTGATCGCACGACGCAGCATGCTTGCGAACTTAATTTACAAAATTCATTTTAATTGTTTTACATTGATAAAACATACATGCTTAGGATATACTTTAATTATTATATGGAGGTAAACTTATGAAAAAAAGAGTTTTGTTTATCCTGATCGCGCTCGTTTTTGCGCTATCGTTGTTCTCCGGTTGCTCCGCTAGCAAATATAAGGACGGCGTGTATTTCGCACGCGATGAGATCGGCGAGAGCTGGACCTCTTTTGTCATCGTTACGGTGGAAAAAGGCAAAATTATCGATGCATACTGGGGCGGCACCAACTTCGTCCCGCGCGGCGACAAGCGCGTTCTTTCCGAGAGCGGCGCTTACGGCATGGTCGCATACGGCAACGCAGCGAGCGAGTGGCACGAGCAGGCGCAAGCCGCCGAAGCCTGGCTTGTCAAAAACCAGGACCCCAAAGCCTTTGAGAAGCTCTATAGCGATGCAGAGGGCCGTACCAACGCGCTGACCACGGACAGCGGCGCAAGCGTGTCGATTCATGTGTCCGATTTCTTCTCGCTCGTTGAAAAAGCGCTCGCTTCATCGCCGGTTGCCGCTGGCAACTATGGCAGCGTCCCCGTTGTGACCGTCAAGGGCGAACCTTCCGAAAACGGCTGGCAGGAGATGGCGGAGTTCATCGTGGCGAATGGAACGATCGTCGCGGTCAATTTTGACGCGCTCTACACAAAGGAATACGTTGCGGAGGGCGAGGGCGCAAACGCGAAGTATTTCAAAGTGGATGGCGACAACGCCACCGCGCTCACGAAAGATCAGCTCAAGGAAGCATATGGCATGACCGCCGCAGGCAGCACGCTGGAATGGTATCAGCAAGCGCAGCTTCTGGAAGCATACGTGCTCGAGAATCAGTCGATCTTCTCTATCACCGATGATGGTTATCCCGATGGTGTTTCCGGCGTTTCTGTCCATGCAAACGGCTTCTACGCGCTGTTCAACACCGCGTTTGGCAAATAAGCATTCCATTTGCGCACACGAAGGGCATGGCCACCACGGCTGTGCCCTTTTCATTTCTTCGTTTGATGGGAAACGGTTGCATTGGCGTCTGTGTCGTATATAATGATATGCAGAAAGGTGTGTTCGCGGGGTGTTTTTATGAAGTGTCTGGTCGTGTGTGATATTGAGGCATCTGCTGAGGAAAGATTGCGGTTTCTTCAAGATCTCGGTCTCTTTTCCTCTGTCGCCGGTGCGTCGACCGCAGAGCAGGCAATCGAAAAGCTAAAAAAGTACGCTTACGGCATCGTCTTTCTTGATCTTGGCCCATCCAAGGAAGACAACATGAATCTGCTCAAGCAGATTCGCGCAGAGCGAATCTTCGTCTGTGTGGTCATGCTCTCTTCTGAGAACAGCGTCGCGTACATTTCGGAGGCGTTCAGCTATGGCGTTTCTGATTACATCATAAAGCCCTTCATCCTCAATCGCTTTGGCGAAGCCGCGATGCGCTCCTTCGCCAAGCGGGAATGTATGCTGCAGTTTCAATATATGACGCAGGAAGAGATCGATCATTGTATCGCTCAGAATGTTTACATCGCACCGGGTGGAAACAAGGGAAAAGGCATCTCCAACGAAACGCTTCTTTTCGTGAAAAACGTCGTATCCAAGAGAAGGGGCGGCTTTTCAGCTGCTGATATCGCCAGAGAGACCGGCCTTTCCCGCATAACCATACGGAAATATTTGGAACGCTTGCGAGATAGCGGGATTTTAACGACAGAGCTGGAGTATGGCGAAGTCGGCCGCCCGCAGATACGATATTTCACAAACGATGGATAGCAATACGCACGACTTTTTTAGCTAACAATCGCAACTTGATCCATCCCATAAAAACAAAAGGACGCTGACATGCGAATCATACGCTTCATTACGGCGCTTGCGCTGTGTTTACTCCTCGCCTCGTGCTCTGTCCCGCAAAAGACGCTGACCGGCCATGCCTTCGCGCTGGACACAATCGTTGAACTCAAAATCTATTCGTATTCCAGTAAGGGAAGCGATCGGCTGATTCAGGGCGCTTTTGATCGCTTGGCTGCGCTCGAAAACCTGCTAAGTTTGCATGTAGCCGGGAGCGATATCGACAACCTCAATCGAAGCGCGGGCATTGCGCCCGTGATCGTCAGCGATGTGACCTATGGCGTGCTCGAGGATTCCATACGCTTCAGCCGGTTGACGGATGGATTGTTTGACGTAACCGCCGGGCCTCTAATCGACCTGTGGGCGATTGACCCGCCGGACGGTCATTATCCAACGCAGAACGAGTTAGATGCGACGCTGCCATTGATCGATTATCAAAAAATCTTGTTTTTCGGCGGGAATGAGGTTCAGCTGCAGGATGCAGGCATGACAGTCAACCTCGGCGCCATCGCAAAAGGCACCATCGCAGACGAGATAAAAGCATATTTACTAAGCCAGGGCGTCACCAGCGCGCTGATCAACCTCGGCGGAAACGTTTTAACCATCGGTTCCAAGCCGGATGGAACCAGCTTCGTCATCGGGATTCAGGACCCGAACAGCCCGCGCGGTTCCTATTTGCTGCGCATCCATATCGACGATGCGTCCGTGGTGTCGTCCGGCGACTACGAGCGCTTTTTTGAATATGAGGGAGAAACGTACCATCACATACTCAACCCCAAAACAGGGTTCCCCGCGAAGACCAACATCAAGCAGGTGACGATCGTCACGGCTGAATCGCAGACCGCCGACGGGCTGTCCACCTCCGTGCTTTTATTGGGCGTGCAGAAGGGAATCCGGTTGATCGAATCGCTCGATGGCGTCGAAGCGATTTTCATCACAAAGGATTACTCTATCTATTTTACTCCGGGGCTGCGGGATCGATATGATGTGCAGGATGATCTGATCCAAAGCTATACGATCATAGACCGGGCATCCGACCTTCAGGATTAGCGCGCCGCGCAATTACACCAGCAGCTGCAAAAACGCCGCGTCGAGCACGCCCAGCCCGATCGTGATGATCAACGAGACCGTGATCATGACAAAGCTGCCGACGATTGCGCCGAAGGTGTCCTTTTTCGTCGGGTTTGCCGTGAAGCGTTTTATGTTCTTCGTCAGCGGAATGATCGTGAGGAGCGTTAGCAGCGAATACAGCGGAAGCACGCCAAGCACAACCGCCGCGACGATAGCGGCATACGCCAGCGCAAACAGGATTTTTAACAGCACAATGGCTCTTTCCTTACCAACCACGATGGGAAGCGTATACCGCTTGTTTGGCAGATCGTCCTCCATGTCGCAAATGTTGTTGGCAAGCATGATGTTGGCTATGCCAAAGACGGCCGGCAGCGAAACGAGGCAAATCCCCACGATCTGATAAAGATCAAACGAGAGAGAAAACGTGTTGCTTACGAGCGAAATATTTAACACGTTTTGATCAAAAACGTTGATGAAATACGTGATGAACGGGATGCCAAGCCCCATCGTCAGCCCGGAAAAAATTTCGCCGAACGGCGTGCGTGATATCGGCATAGGGCCATAGGAATACACGATTCCAATTGCAAAGCACGCGGCTCCAAGAACCAGCGTTATGACGTTTGTCAGGTAGACCAGCAGCAGCCCCAGCGCGGCGGAGACGACGATCATGATGATGATCACCACTCTGACCGTGGAGATTTTAAGTTGATACTGCACGATAGAGTTATGGATCTCATAATTATAGCCGTGCTTTTTTTCTGCTCTCTTGTAGTCAAAATAGTTGTTCAGCGCGGTGACCGTCATGTCAAAAATCAGCATTGAAAAGAACATGACCACCATGTTGACCGCATTGAGCCGCCCCGTGCTGTATAGAACGTATACCAGCGCGGTCATAAACGGAATGACGCTCGCCACCTTGGTCTGAATTTCAACGAGTTTTAAAAAAGCTTTGATCTTCATACGCACCTGCTAAAATTGTTATATCGATTGTTTCGGTATATCAAGTCTTTGGTTCTGATTCACACCTGCGAAATTGTTAAGCAGATTATATCAAGTTGTAGCATCTTTTTTACTGCACCTGCTAAAATTGTTATATCTATTGTTCCGGTTTATCAAGTCTTTGGTTCTGATTCACACCTGCCGAAAATTATACCAAAGTCGCGAATGCGTCGCAACCATGCAAAACGCCCGCGTCGGATGCTGTGACGCGGGCGATATTCGTTTGTGCTTGCTGTTTCTTTAGATAATCCCCTGTGCGATCATCGCATCCGCAACCTTGGCAAAGCCCGCGATGTTCGCGCCCGCCACGAGATTGTAGCCAAGACCGTTTTGCTCCGCCGCCTTTGCCGAGTTGTCGTGGATGTTTTTCATGATCGTGTGCAGCTTTTCGTCCACTTCCGCTTCGCTCCAGCTCAGCCGCTGGCTGTTCTGGCTCATCTCCAGCGCGCTGGTCGCAACGCCGCCTGCGTTGACCGCCTTGCTCGGCGCTACGATCATGTGCTTTTGCTCCAGCAGGAACGAGAGAGCGTCGTTGGTGGTCGGCATGTTCGCGACCTCGATGTAGTACTTCGCGCCGCTGCTTGCAATCTTCTTTGCGCTGTTGATGTTCACATCGTTCTGCGTGGCGCACGGCATGTACAC
>DNFZ01000236.1 GCA_003486785.1 Clostridiales bacterium
CGTACATGCCAACGGAAAGCGCAGCAAGACAAACGACGAGAAACTGCCGCTTGCGGCTTGCAGGATTGATAGAATCTGCAGACAGATCACGTTTTTTCAGCACGACAACTGCAAGAACGGGAATCAGCACGAGCATGATATAGCGGACGGTATTGTCATCTATCGCGAGTATGAGGCGCGCACCTGCTGCCGCGCCCAGCACTGCCAGCACCGCGGAGGGAATCGCTGTCGGCCAGTCCACGCACTTGTTGCGGATAAATCGCGCGGTGGAGGCAACGGTGCCGATGCTGCTGGAGAGCTTGNNGTCGCAATCGCGTTGTGCGGCGGCAATCCCGCAATGAGATAGGCGGGCAAAGATATCAATCCGCCGCCGCCCGCGACTGCATCGAGCAGGCTTGCGGCAAACACGAGCGGGCAGATAATCAAAAGCGTCAAGTAATTCACCGTCATGCGCACGCTCTCCTAGCGTTTTTGTAGCAGAGCGTGCGTTCTTTTATACGGATCATGACTCTTTCCCGCTCTCATGCTTTTTGCTGACGAGGGACTCCGCCGTACGGTCCTCGCAGAACTGCTGATTGTAAAGGTCGTAATAATACCCACGCTCACGGAGCAGCTCCTCATGCGTGCCGCTCTCCTGAATCGCGCCGTTGCGAATCACGAGGATTCGATCCGCCGTACGGATGGTGGAGAGGCGGTGCGCCACGATGAAGCTTGTGCGGTCTTTGAGAATATGCGTTATCGCGTGCTGAATCAGTTGTTCGGTTTCGGTGTCGATGGAGCTTGTCGCCTCGTCCAGTACGAAGATGCGAGGATCTTTGAGCACCACGCGTGCAAAGGAGAGCAGCTGCTTTTGCCCGGTTGAGAGACGCGCGCCGCTTTCGCCGATCTCGGTGTCATATCCCTTTTCCTGCAAGAGGATGAACGGCTCCGCATGCACGAGCCGCGCGGCTTGCCTGACCTCTTCGTCGGTCGCGTCCGGCTTGCCAAAACGGATGTTGTCCTTGATGGTGCCGGAGAATAGATGCGGTGTTTGCAGCACGTAGCCGAGGCTGCTTTGCAGCCAGAGCTGGCTTCGCTTGCGGTAGTCCGTGCCGTCGATGCGGATTTCACCCTCCGTCGGCTCATAAAAGCGGCAGAGCAGGTTGACAATGGTGCTCTTGCCCGATCCGGTTTCGCCCACGAGCGCGATGGTTTGACCAGCCTTGACATCCAGTGAAAAGTCATCCAGCACGCGCTCGCCGTTTTTATACTGAAAGGTCACATGGTCAAACGTGATATTGCCTGTGATGGGTTCCCAGTTCTGCGTGTGCGGATGCAGGATGTCGCCGTATTTCTCCAGCACCTCCGCGCTTTCCGTCACGTCCGGTTCGGTGTTCATGAGCGTGATGACGCGCTCTGCCGAGGCTTGTGAGCTGAGCATTTCGGCCAGGATGTTCGCCAGCTGTTGAATGGGGTCGAATAGCTGCGTGCAGTAGGAGATAAACGCAACCAGCGTGCCTGCGGTCAGCGCGCCGACGAAAGCCGTTTGCGGGTTGAGCACACCCTGCCCGCCGATGGTGAGCGCAAGCGCGGTGCCGACCGCGCCAAGCGACATGATAATCGGGAAAAACGATGCGGAAACCAGCGCGCTTTTGATGCTTGCGTGCCTCATCTTGCCGGTGAGCTCGTTGAATTCGTTTGCGTTGGCTTCCTCGCGCACGAGCGTTTTGGTGGTGACCGCGCCCATGATGCCCTCGTTGAATGCGCCCGTGATGCGGGAGTTGAGCTTTCTTGCTTCGCGCTGGTGCTTTAGCATGCGCTTTTGCAGGCGGATGCTGATGAAAGCCAGCAGCGGCAGCACCGCCAGCGAGATCAGTGCGAGCTTCCAGGAGAGCGCAAACATGGTCACGATACAACCCAGCGCATAGAGGAGCGACCAGAGCACGTCGACGAGGCTCCACGCGATCATATCCGACAAGCGCGAGATATCGCTCATCATGCGCGCCATGATGTAACCAACCGCCGTGCGGTCGTAAAAGGAGAACGAAAGCTCCTGCAGTCGCAAAAACGCGTCCTGCCGAATGGTATAGGCAATCGACATCTCAAGCTTGCCGGCAAGGTTGATAAACAGTATGACGCCGGAGCCTTGCATGAGGATCACAACCAGATAGAGCGCCGCAAACACGCCAAGCCCTTCCAACGTCTTTGGAAGGACGAAATGGTCGATGGCATAGCTCGTAAACAGCGGATAGGAGATATCGATCAGCGCAACGATCAGAATCGACGCGATAATGGCATAAAACAGCGCTCTCTCCCGCAGGGCATATTGATAAAGGCGCTTCCAAACATTGGTATCGAGCTTATTTGCGGCAAAGTCTTGTTCTTCAATATACATATGTTTTCGCCTCCTTCCGAGACGCTTTACTCATTCTTTTATCTTGCATCAAGCGTCGCCTCCTTCAATCAGAGCATCCTGAATCTCGGCGATGCGGCGGTATAGCCCCTGCTGCCGGAGCAGCTGCGCGTGCGTGCCCTGCTGGGTGATGTGGCCATCCTCGAGCACGAGTATCATATCCGCCTCGCGCAGCGTGGTGATGCGGTGCGAGATCAAGAAGGTGATGCCGCTTTGATTCAACGCAAGCAGCGAGCGGCGGATCGCGGCGTCGGTCTCCGAATCGACCGCGCTCATGGAGTCGTCGAAGATCAATATCGGCGCGTTTTGCATCAGCGTGCGCGCGATGGCGACGCGCTGCTGCTGCCCGCCCGAGAGGGTGACCCCGCGTTCGCCGACGAGCGTTTCATAACCCTGCTCAAATGTTTCGATCACTTCATGGACGCTGGCCGTACGTGCGGCGCGGTAGACATCGTCCTGCGTGGAGCATGGCGCGCAGATGCGGATATTCTCCATGATCGAGCGGGAGTAGAGAAACGGCTCCTGCAGCACGATGCCGATGTTGCGGCGCAGGTGACCGTGCTCGATGTCGTTTACGTCGGTTCCTGCGATCGAGATGCTGCCGGATGTACGCAGGTAGAGCCGCTGGAGCAGATGCACGAGGCTCGTCTTGCCCGAGCCCGTTGCCCCAAGGATGGAGACGGTCTGTCCCGGCTTTGCGGTGAAGCTCACGCCGTCCAGCACGTCGTTGTAGCGCTCGTAGCCAAAGCACACGTTGTCAAACACGATATCTCCCGTCAGATCGGGAGAGAGCGCTTTGCCCGGCTCTTTTTCAACAGGTGTGGACAGAATCTCATCGAGCCTGCCCAGTGAAACGCCCGCCTTGCCCATGTCCGCAAGAATGCGGCCAAGCTGGCGCACGGGCCAGGTCAGCATCGCAACATAGGTGGTAAAGAGCGCAACGTTGCCCAGTGTAAACGTGCCGCGATAAACGCCGACAACACCCATGCACAGCGAAAGGCCGATCTGAATATAGCCCACGCTGTCCGAAAGCCCCCAGTAGAATCCAAGCAGCTTGATGAGCTTGTAGGTCGTTTCCCGATAGGTGCTGTTGAGCTTGGTAAACTTGTCGATCTCGCACTTTTGCTGGCCGAACGCGCGCACCACGCGAACACCGGTCAGGTTCTCCTGCAGCATGGTAGAAAGCGCGCCTTCCGCTTCGTCCGAGGCGGTGAAGTACTCCTGCACATACTTGAAATACACAAACGAGCTGATCGTCAACAGCGGAAGAAACGCCATGGAGATGAGCGTCATCTGAACATTGATGGTGAACATGACCGCCGCGGCGAGGCCGAACATGACAAATGTGCGTACGATCTCCATCAATTGCAGGTGCACAAAGCGTCGAACCGTGTCCACATCCGATGTGCATCGCTGCACAAGGTCGCCTGTGCTTGCGTGCTTGTGATAATCAAATGGCACGTCCTCCAGATGACGGTAGAGACGGTTTCTGAGCTTCGTCGCCATGCCTTCGGAGGCGTAGGCGATGTTTTGCCTGCGCGTAAAGGTAAAGATGCAGTTCATGGCGGTGAAAAAAAACAACGCGAGACCGCAGAGCGCAAGGCTATTGATGAAATAGCTGCGCCCGCCGAGCGCTTCGACCCAGGGCAGAATGAACCCCGGCGTAGATGTCGTGATGCCCTGAATGACATAGTCGAGCGTAAAGCTCGTCACATACGGCACGGCATAGGAAAACGCGGTGGCGAGCAGCACACTCACGGTTGCAAACACCACAAAGCGGCGGTGCCCCTGCAGCAGCTCGCCCACGAGTTTCCAGTTGGTCTTCTTGCGCTCCGTCTTTTCTGGCTTGCGCTTTTCTTGTTTGATCTTATTTATTGGGATTTTCTTCTTGTTTTTCTGATCATCATTCTTCTTCATAACATATCCTGTGGGTTTACCTCGACCATTGCAAACAGCTCGCTGCGATGGTCTGCGGCAAACGTGTAAATAGTTTGGATCGTGCTACTTAAGCGCGCCGTGCGCAGCAGCTTGATGAGTATTTGATAGCGATATACACGCTGCTTTCTTTTGATGGGATCGGAGGACGCGCTATAGAGCATCAGATCCTTTTCGCCCTCTTTGCCAAGACGTTCATCCAGCGCGTGCTTGAGCTGCTCTGCATAAGTAGTTACGCCGGCGAGCAGCGCGCTCTCGTCGTCCGAGGAAAACAGAATGCGGATGAAGATGGAGAATGGCGGAAACACAGCTTTCTTCCGCTGCTCCAGCTCATAATGGTAAAAACTCTTGTAGTCGTGCTCCCGCGCGTAACGGATGGCGGGGTGTGCAGGCGAATAGGTCTGAATAACCACCTTGCCGGGGTTTTCATCCCGCCCGGCGCGCCCTGCAACCTGCGTGAGGAGCTGAAAGGTTCGCTCCGTGCTGCGATAGTCGGGTATCATCAGCGTTGCGTCCGCGGCGACGACACCGATGAGCGTAACATTTGGGAAATCGTGCCCTTTTGCGATCATCTGCGTGCCGACCAGAAACTGCGCCTCGCCGCGTGCAAATGCGCCGAGCATCTGCTGCATGGAATCTTTGGTTCGAATCGTATCGGTATCCATGCGCAAGGTGACTGCCTTGGGAAACAGATCATGCAGCGCTTCCTCCACCTGCTCGGTGCCGATGCCGAAATACTTGATAAACGGTTTGCCGCAGGCGGGGCATACGGCGGGAAGCGTTTGCGTTGCGCCACAAAAATGGCAACGAAGCCGGTTCTCACCCTTGTGGTACGTCATGGAGATATCGCAGTTGTCACACATCACAACGTGTCCGCAGCTGCGGCAGGAAATGAATGTGGAATATCCTCGACGGTTGAGAAATAGCATTG
>DNFZ01000089.1 GCA_003486785.1 Clostridiales bacterium
CTCATGTCCGCCGGGCGTGGTAAGCAAGAGCGTTCCGTCGTTGTTGATGTTGCCAAACACGCTGTAGGCGGATACGCGCTCTTGCGCGTCAAACCGCACTGTCATGCTCTCGCCCGCACGGTCGGAATACCAATAGGTCTGCGGCGCGCTCGTTGAACCAAGGTTGGTCAGAGAAACCACGCCATAGATTAGCACGATGCCAAGCACAGAGAGCACATCCCGCTTGGTGAAATGCAGCCTGTTGTCCGTCTGAAGCTTCGGGAGAATGGACACGCGGCGCGAAGCGCGCTTTTGAGGCGGATCTTCGGCACGCAGCGGCTGCGGCATTCTGTTCAACGCAAGAATCTGTACGCTGACAAACGCGAGATACACCGCCAGCACAACCGTCGCAAGAGAGCCGACAAACGTTATCGCGTCATACACTTCTCCGCGCGCTGCCTGGTGGTCGACCACGTAATAGGCACATGTCGCGTTGAGCAAAGAGGTAGCGGAGAGCCCGCCGAACACAGCCAGCAACCGCCTGTCTCCATAATAGAGATAAGCGAGCAGTATCATCAGCAGGGCGGGCAGCATGTAACGCTCGTGCATATAGTGACCAAAGGTAAAGATCAGCAGCACGGCAAGCCCCGATGCAAGAAACAGCGCGCCGCGGCTTCGCTTCCTGCCGAAGAAATACAGTACGGATGAAAATAATACGGACAGTATGATCATGCCCATTCCAAAGGTATGGTACGGAATCCCCGCAATCAGCTTGTCCGCCGTCTTCCAGTTCCAGCCAAGCAGCGAACCGAAGTTAAACGCCTCGATGGAAACATAGTGATAAGACCCCGCGGTGTCGGCATACTTATGAATCAGCCAATCCCAGCCCTGCGCGCCCTTGAAGGGCAGCGAGAGCACAAACAGCACAGCGAGCGCGGCGGCGACAGCAAGCGTCGTCTCCAACAGCTTCCTCTTCCATTGTTCCCTGCCATCGATGATGTCCAGCACGAACGCCACCGCAAGAATCGGCCCAAACATCAGCGCCTGCGGCTTCATGAGAATCGCAAGGCCGTAGATTGCGCCGGCCAAGATTCGCTTGTCTTTTTGCAGCAGCAGGATGGTCAGCGCGATGAGCAGCGCCAGCACGGAGTCGATCTGCCCCCAGCCGCCGGAGACGAACATCAGCGTTGGCGTAAACGCATAGATGCCCGCCAGCAGCAGCGCGCCTCTTTCGCCGAGGTTTTGCCGCTTTGCAAGGTGATAGAGCAGATAAGCCGTTGCAAGATCGGCAAATGTGGACGGCATTTTAAATAGCAGCGCCATCGCGTCCGAGCCGTAAGGAATGCCAAGGAATTTGCATAGCGCGGAGATCGCACCGCAGATATACATATAGCCCGGCGGATAGTCCGTAAAAACGCCGGCGGTATAGAAGCTATCCGCGCCGCGTTCCACCAGCATGTCGCCCCAGGCCATGAAGCAACTGATGTCGGTCGGGTGTCCGTAGAAGAGAACCGAAAGTACGGCGCGCGCAACAAACGCGCCTAGCAGAATGATCATCAGCGCGAGCTGTGGCTTGCCGACCGTTTCTTCAAAATACGAAGAGAACCGAAACGCATTGTGGTAAACCCAAGCGAACGCCACACCAAGCAAAAGCGTGGCTGCGACCGCCAGAATGAGTGGGTCGCTCGCCGTTTTGTCCGCATTCTTAGTATCGACAGCGCGGGAAAGATTGGATACCGTGCCGTTTTCGGTCGCAAGATCTACGATGGCGGCATCGGTCGCAACGCACGCATAGAGCGACACATTTCGAAACTCGGCCGTGCCGATGGCCGTCGTGCCGTAGCCACCGAGCCGCAGCGCGACGACAACCCTCGTCTGCTCATCAGCAGTGCGGAAATAGAGCGATACTGAGCGCCATGCATCCGAGCCAAACAGGTTCTCCGAATAACAGTAGGTTCCGTCGATGGGGTAGTTGTCGATGGAAAGCGTTGCGCCGGTGCCATGGTCCACGTCGCTGGTGCGAATCTCGGCAAAGAGACGGTAGACGGTGTTTGGCAGCAGCTCGACCTCCTGCACCACGCGCGCGTCGTTTGGAACCAGATTGGTCAGTACGATCGAGCGGGAGTCGTCCTCCAGGGTGTCCAAATAGGCATACACGCTTTCCGTATCGTTTTGATATGCGCGTAGTTCCCAGCCCGCAGGCAGGGATGCGCTTTCAGCATATACCGAAAAATCTCCATTATACAGCAGCTCATCGCCCGTGAGACGATCCCCGTTTTCTGCAAGCGCCAGCGAGGAGATGCTCAGCAGGCATAAAAAAAGCAGGATTGCAAGCAGTCTTCGCACAAACAAGTCCTTTCCGCATCCTAGAAGGGTCGATGAATTCCAAAACAGTATACCACAATCAAAAAAAAGCTCAACCGCGCAGGTGCGGCTTGAGCTTGTCATTTTTGTGTCAGAAATCTATCGGGCTGCGCGCGTGTCGTGTGCATGCGGCGCAGGCAGCGGTTATGTCGCGTCGAATGCGTTTTCGATGTGCCGGATTTTATCCGTCCCGAGATAGACCTCCACTACATCAAATCTGGCTGGCACGTCCGGCAAGCCTTCTTCCATTAAGTATGCCTCTGCGGCAAGCGTCAAGAGCCTTCGCTTTGCGGGGGTAACGAATTCTCCGGGCATGCCATAGCGCGTTTTAGAGCGCGCCTTGACCTCCACAAACACCAGCACTTCGCCATCCTGCATGATCAGGTCAATCTCCCTCGGCCCGCTGCGATAGTTGCGGCGCAGGAGCTGATAGCCCCGCTCGGTCAAATACGCCTCTGCGCGGGCTTCTCCGCCTCTTCCGACCGAAGTCGTGCTCATACATAGCTCCTGATAAAACTTCTGCGGTGAATCGGGCACGGGCCATGCTTTCGAATCGCCGCGATGTGCTCCGCCGTGCCATAGCCTTTGTTTCTCGCAAAGCCGTACTCCGGATAAAGCGCGCCCTGCTCCTGCATATAACGATCCCGCTCCACTTTCGCGATGATGGAAGCACAGGCGATGCTGTAGCTCAGCGCGTCTCCGTGTATGATCGGGTGCTGCCGCGCCGGGATATTCAGGCCGGTCAGCGCATCGATGAGCACATCCGTCACCGCGATCGGCATCCGCGCAAACGCTTCCGCAAACGCGCGTTTGGTCGCCTCAAGAATGTTGATCTCGTCGATCACCTCCGGAAACACCCACGCGGTCGCAAAGCCCAGTGCAATTTGGGTCAGGATCGGATATAGCTTTTCTCT
Source organism: Clostridiales bacterium (assembly GCA_003486785.1). GTDB lineage: Bacteria > Bacillota > Clostridia > Christensenellales > CAG-138 > UBA7703. Next base: position 3,258 of record DNFZ01000089.1, read on the forward strand.
GCGTGCCCGGCTGACTTTTTTGCTGTCGTTTACATAGGAAATCAGCGGCTCAGGCGGCATGGCCGCGCAGCAGACAACCACCGGCCCTGCCAACGGGCCTCTGCCCACCTCATCCATGCCCGCAAGCACAACGCTGTCCTGCGCCCAGAGCACGCGGTCGGGCGCGCAAAGAAGCGACAACCGTTCGGCTTCTGACAGACGCGTCATTCCGCCGCCTCCGGCAGCTCAAGCGTAACGCGCGCGATCTTGCCCGCGCGAAACTCGTCGAGTGAAACATGCGCGGCGCGCTCGGTGTCCAGCGCTCCGCCCCTTAATAGAAACCCACGGCTGAGGCAGACCGCCTTGAGGAGATCCTCCTTCGGAGTCTCCGGTGTGAGCTTGCTATAGCGCTCCGTCACCTGCGCGGGAGAAGCCGCCTGCAGCAGCGCAAGCATGTCCAGCGCGAGCTCCTCGCTGTCCATCACCTCGTCCTTAATCGAGCCAAGAAAAGCCAAATGCTTCGCCAGCTCCTGATCCTCCAGCTTTGGCCAGAGCATACCAGGGGTGTCCATCAGCTCTAGGTACGGCGTAATCTTCACCCATTGTTTCCCGCGTGTCACGCCGGGCCTGTCGCCTACCTCTGCGCGGCTTTGCCCCGCGATTCGGTTGATCAGCGTGCTTTTGCCGACGTTGGGAATGCCGACGATCATACAGCGCACGACCTTATTCACGCCCTTTTGCTTCATCGCCTGCACGCGGGGTTTTGCCGCCTTTTCAATCAATGCCACGGCAATCTTCTTTGCCGAGCCGCCTGTGGCAGAGATGCCTGCCGCCTCAATACCGCGGCGGGCAAAATGCGCAATCCAGCGCTTGGTTGCGTTCCCGTCCGCAAGGTCGCTTTTGTTGAGCAGCACCACGCGTGATTTTCCGGCAAAGAGGTCGTCAAAGTCAGGGTTGCGGGAGGCAAGCGGCGCGCGCGCATCCAAAATCTCGACCACCACGTCGATCATCTTTAGGTTTTCCTGCAGCATGCGGCGCGTTTTCGTCATATGCCCCGGATACCAGTTGATAGCAGGCATGATTCATTCCCTCCAAATATGGAAAAACCCCGGTGCCTGTTTCGGCAGAGGGGTTTGATCCCGTTTTGTCTAAATTAGCTGTTCTTCTTCTCTTCGATACGCTCGCGAATCTTCGCGGATTTGCCGGAGCGCTCGCGCAGGTAGAAGAGCTTGGCGCGGCGCACAACGCCGTGACGGACGAGCTCGATGCGGCCGATGCGTGGGCTGTTGTACGGGAAGGTTCTTTCCACGCCGACGCCGTAAGAGATGCGGCGAACGGTAAAACTCTTGCGCACGCCGCCGCCCTGAATCTTGATGACGACGCCTTCAAAGTTCTGCAGGCGCTCACGGTTGCCTTCAATAACCTTCACGAATACGCGAACGGTATCGCCAACCTCAAGCACCGGCAGGTCGGTGCGTAGTTGTTCTTTTTCAAGTTCGGAAATGATGTTCGACATTTTGAAATATTCTCCTTTCAGTTTGCCAGGCGTTCATACTTCAAAAGCAGAACAGAGGACCGCCCGATGTCACGAGGGCGATTATACCACATTCGACATTGCTTTTGCAAGCCGTTTTTCCAGATATTATGCGGGTTCCGGCTCAGTCTGCGCCGTGGTTTGCATGGCAGGGTGCCTTGCGTCATACGCATACCAGAGCGTGATGGCCGCAATGACGATCACCCCGCCGACGATCGACCAAAGCCCGGGGTTTTCGCCCGCAAAGAGAAACACCCAAACGGGGTTGAGCAGCGGCTCGAGCACCGCAAGCAACGAGCAGGTCAAAAGCGGCGCGCGCTTGATGGCGATGCTGTAGAGCACATACGCAAGGCCGATCTGGAAAACGCCGAGGATTAAAATGCCGCCGATGGCCTGCGCGGTAAATGCGGGGCGCGTGGCAAAGAGCACCGGAAGGCCGATAAGCGCGGTGAGAAACTGCCCCTGCATGATGCCGCTGGCGCGCGTCTGATCGGAAACGCCCTCGCTCGTGATGAACATGGCAGCAAAAAATAAGCCGGATATGATCGCCACGACATCGCCTGCGAGATGCCCTTTGCCCATCTGGCCGATGAAGCAGAGCGATACGCCGAAGATCGTGATCGGCACGACTGCGATATCGAGCGGGCGCAGCTTTTTCTTTTGCACAAACGCGATATAGAGCAGCACATAGACCGGCGCGCAATATTGAATCGCGATGGCGTTGGCGGCGGTGGTGAGCTTATTTGCTGCGACAAACGTGCTGCAAACACCGGCAAGCGCAATCGCGATTTTTACGGTGTCCTTGTTGAAAACGGGTTTTATACCGCGCAGGCGCAAGTAGGCAAACATCACCAGCCCGCCAATCAGGCCGCGCAGGCCGGCAATCGCGAGCGGGTTCCACGGAACGAGCTTGATAAAGATACCGCCGATGCTCCAGAGCAAACCGGTCGCGATCATGGCAAGGGTGCCTTTTGTGGTCTCTTTCATATGCGTTATCGCCAACAACGGCGATTCTCCTTCTCCTAAAAAACAAGGCAATCCGCCTGCGGGACTGCCGATCCTTTCGCTTCACACACGCGCTCCGGCGTTAAAGCCAGGCATCGTCCGGCGCTTCGATGGTCTCACCCTTCTCGGTCGACTCGCGCAGCAGATCCGGCCGGTTGAGCGCGGTCTTGCGTTTCGCTTGCTCCTGCCGCCAGGCCTGAATCTTCGCGTGGTGCCCGTTTAACAGTATCTCCGGCACGTCCATGCCACGAAAGCTTGCCGGACGGGTATATTGCGGATACTCCAACAGATCGTCGGAAAAAGACTCGTCCGCAGCGCTGTCCTCGCTGCCCAGCACGCCTGGAATCAAGCGGCTGACGCAGTCGATGAGCACCATCGCGGGCAGCTCGCCGCCTGTGAGCACATAGTCGCCAANNTCTCCATCACGCGCTCGTCCACGCCTTCATAGTGCCCGCAGAGCAGCACCAAACGGTCTTCTTCGGACAGCGCCCGCGCGATTTTCTGGTTCAGCGTGCGCCCGCGCGGCGTCATGAGGATGCGCCTTGCGCTGCCGCCCTCCAACACAGCTTCCATGCAGTCATAGATCGGCTGCGCCATCATCACAAGCCCCGCGCCGCCGCCAAAGGGATAGTCGTCGGCCTTGCGATGCTTGTTGTCTGTATAGTCGCGGATGTTGTGCACGCGGATGTCGATGAGCCCGTTTGCCTGCGCGCGACCAAGCATGCTCGCTGAGAGCACGCCGTCGAACATCTCCGGAAACAGCGTTAGGACATCAATCCGCAAAACAGCCGACCTCCCCTAGCACCTCCGCGTCGAACACGATGCGCGCGTTCTCCACGTCCACCTCTCGCAGGAGCTTTTTCAGCGCGGGTACGAGCAGCTTTCCGTTCTCGATCTCATAGACATCGTGCGCGCCCGTCTCCAGTACGTTTGTGACCTTACCGTAGGCTTTGCCGTCTGTGTCAAACGTCTCGCAGCCGATGAGATCTACGATAAAATAGGTGTCCTTATCAAGCTTTACCGCGTTATCGCGGCTCACGCAGAGATAGACGTTCTTGAGCGTCTCCGCGCGCTCCATAGAGTCGTAGCCTTCCAGATGCAGCAGCACCGCGTCCGGCATGAAGCGCGCGCTCGTTACCGCAACAGGCGCATATGCGCCTGCCGTAGTTTCGAGATATGCCGTTTTCAGCTTGCGGAACCGGTCCGGATCGTTCGTGAGCGGGATGATTTTCACATCTCCATGCACGCCGTGCGCACGGACAATCTGGCCCACGCGCAGATAATCGTTTTTCAAAGCATCATACCCTGTGCAGTTTTCGGAATGGAACGCGGACAAGCGTGCGCGATTACTCGACGATATCGACCATGTACTTCTTGTCTTCGCGGACGCTGGCGGCCTTGACGACCGTCCGGATCGCCTTGGCGATGCGCCCCTGCCTGCCGATGANNCGATGACCTTGCCCATGTCGCCGGGTGCCACGGAGAGGGAGATCACGACCGTGTCCCCTTCCTCCCGCGATTCAACCTTGACGGAGTCCGGCTCATCGACGAGGTTTTTCGCGATGAAGCGTACGAGTTCCTCCATCATGCTTGCCTCACACGATGGCGCCGCTCTTTTT
>DNFZ01000185.1 GCA_003486785.1 Clostridiales bacterium
GTGAAAAACGCCGTCATCGCAAGCTATGCAAAATCGAGAATGCCGTTTGTCAGGCCGGTGGACGACGTGAAACTTGCCGATAAATACGTAAAAGCCATGAACGTCATAACGCCCAGCGTGGATCAGAAAGTGATGTTCCTCTCCGGCGGCAACCAGCAGAAGGTCGTGCTCGCCAAGTGGTTTGCAACGGTTGGGGATATCTTCATCTTCGACGAACCGACGCGCGGAATCGACGTTGGCGCGAAAGAGGAAATCTACAAGATCATGACAGGCCTGCTCAAAGAGGGGAAATGCATCATAATGATCTCTTCCGATATGCCGGAGCTGATCGCCATGAGCGATCGCATCATGGTCATGCGCGACGGCGAGATGGTCGCTGAAGTCAACCGCAAGGAAGAGATCTGCGAGGAGAATATTTTGAACTACTCAATTGGAGGTGGCGTATGATGACGCTCGGGAACAAAGAGAAAGCAATGTCGCGCTCCGGCATCGCGCGCAGGCTGTGGCAGCACGAAAACACGCCGATCTTGTTGGTGCTGACCGTCATGATCGGGGTCGTTGTGCTGGTAGAGTATTTCATGAAGGGCAGGGTCAATTTCATCAGCGGCATGAATATATCCAATGTGCTGCTGCAAGTGTCCGTCACGGGTATCTTTGCGCTGGGGATGACGCTGGTCATGATCTCAGGCGGAATCGATCTTTCCATCGGCAACATGCTCAGCTTTTTGGGCACAGGCATGGCGTATCTCATGAGAACCGCCAAGTGGGGCGAGGCGGAAACGTTGCTCATCGCACTCGTGGTCGGCGTTGGGCTGCAGCTGCTGATGGGATGGATAATTTCACGCACAAAGATCGAACCGTTCATCATCTCGCTCGGATTCATGAGCATCTATCGCGGATTCACCTATCTGATTACGAACGGGCGTGAAATCACGATTATCGGCAAGATCGAGTTTTTGCAATCTGTCGTGTTCCGGCTGGATAAATTTGTCGTGACGGTGCCGATCGTTCTGTTTATTGCGTTGACGATCATCGTCGCGCTCGTCGTCAAATACACGAAATTCGGGCGCAGGGTCTATGCCGTCGGCGGCAATGAAAACGCGGCGTACCTGGCAGGCATCAACGTTAAAAACTTCAAGCTGCTCATCTATGGCATCAACGGCCTGTTTGTCACCATTGCGTCTATGACGCTGCTTGCGCGGCTCGGAACGGGCGCGCCGGTCATGGGTCTGGGCAAGGAAATCGAGGTCATAGCCGCGGTCGTCGTCGGCGGAACGGCGATGTCCGGCGGCAAAGGGAACATCTGGGGCGCGGTGTTTGGCGTGTTGGTGCTGGGAATTATATCAAACGCCCTCAACATTCTCGGCGTGAGTCCGCACTACCAGTTCATCATATCCGGCCTACTCATCATCTTCGCTGTAATCGTTGGTTATTATAGCGGGCTAAGAACAGTGAAGCGCACGGCCAAGAAAGCGTAACGCTGCTCCAACCCGCATAATAAATAAAGCATCAAGCTGTTTGATGCGGGCAACAAATGCAAAAATAAAAGGAGGAAGACCAATGAAGAAACTATTTGCGATCTTAATGGCCCTTGCGATGCTCCTCGGTGTTGCAGCATGCGCTGCAACTCCTGCCGCCACCGAAAAACCGGCGGATTCCACCGTCGCCGCTGAGAGCGCGCCCGCTGCTGCGGATGCAGTCGTGGACAACGTAACCGGCAAGCTGGTTTACTTCATCAATGCTGGTCCCGACGATTACTATGCGCAGTTTGGCGATGCGTTCAAAGCCATCGGTGCGGAAGTCGGTCTGACGGTCAAAGAGCTCAACTCCGACTACAACCCTGAGCAGGAACTCGCAAACGTTCAGGATGCCATCACCGCTGGCGCGGATGCAATCGCGGTCATCACCGCGGGCGCGGCGGGCAGCGCAGAATCCATCGCAGCGGCGAATGCAGCCGGTGTGCCGATCTTCTTCATCGCCGGCAAACCGGAGCTTAAGCCCGGCACAGACCTCACGGGCCATGTCACCGACAACTTTGTCATCATGGGCTATCTGGTTGGTAAATGGGTCGCTGAGAACTATCCGGATGCGCAGTGCGTCAACATCCCCGGCTTCCTCGGGCAGGGCCCGGCGGAAGGCGAAATCGTTGGCTTCGATCTGGCGCTTGCAGAAGCCGGCATGAAACCCGCGATTCTGACCAAGTCGTCCGAATGGCAGAGAACCCTCGCGATTCCGATCGCGCAGGATCTCATTGCCAGCGGCACGGAGTTTGACGTCGTGTTCTGCTGCAACGAAGAGACCTATTTCGGCGTCAAGCAGGTGTTTGATGAGCTGGGCGTAACGGATAAGGTGCTCGTCTCCAACAACGGCAAAGACGATGCCTGGCCGGATCTCATCTCGGGCGCGCTGGCCGCAACGGTTCCCAACCCGCCGTCTCTGAATGCGGACATCTGCATCCAGCAGATCATCCGTTACTTCAACGGCGAGGAGTTCGTGCAGTATCTGCAGATCATGCCTCCGTTCGTGCTGACCGGCGAAAACGTTGGCCAGGCGATCCCGTGGACGGTCTCCGATTACCTCGCGGGCCGCGCGGCCAACACCTTCCAGTGGAATCTGGCTGACTACGAAGCAGCGTATCTTGCGAACATGGACGAATTCGCAGCGTTTGATGCGAAGCTCGCCGAATACCTTGCCGCGAACTAAGTAACCACGCGCAGTGCATCCGCCTAGAGCGGGTGCACTGCATTGCTCGACTGATACTCCACGGAAGGGGGTGCGGCGAAATACCCGAGAAGAAACGATCGTCCTGATACTGGTCGAGACAACGCTCTTTTCCGTATTTTGCCGCACCCCTTTCACACAAAGACGATAGTTTGTTGGAACACACAAGCACTTCAGACCGTATTCACAACCTGTGGCACATATAGAACCTTATTTTTTATCATAACTGACGTGCATAACGGACGCGAAAAAATCCTATAGAGGAGTTGATAATATGTCGATCAAAGCCAGCAGCATGGACAGCACAGCTAGGGTGCTCAGATTTGGCATGGTTGGTGGAGGACAGGGCGCTTTCATCGGCGATGTTCACAGAAAAGGCGCAACGCTCGATGCCCTCGCGGCACTTACAGCAGGCTGTTTCTCCAGAAATTTTGAGAATACGCTTGCCACAGGCGCGCTGTGGGGGGTTGAGAGCGACCGGCTCTACCGCACCTATGAAGAGATGGCGCAGAAAGAAGCGGCGCGCGAAGACGGCATCGATTTTGCAGTCATCGTGACGCCCAACAATACGCACTACCCGGCGGCCAAAGCGTTTCTTGAACAAGGCATTCATGTCGTTTGCGACAAACCGCTTGCGCTCACCTCGAAACAGGGAGAAGAACTCAAAGCGCTGGCGGAGCAAAAAGGACTGCTTTTCTGCGTGACGTATACATATGTCGGCTACCCGATGGTGCGCCAGATGCGCGAAATGATCCAAAACGGAGATATCGGCGCGATTCGGGTGGTAACGGGGCGTTATATTCAGGGTTGGCTGGCGACAGAGCTTGAGTGCGACGGGCAGAAGCAGGCATCGTGGCGCTGCGATCCCGCGCAGTCGGGCATCTCCAACGCGACGGGAGATATCGGGACGCATCTGGAAAATCTGATCTCGTATGCCACAGGGCTCAAGATCCAGTCGCTTTGCGCCAATCTGCGACCCGTGGGGGGGAACCGCAAGCTCGACAACGAGGCGGAGATCCTCGTGCGGTATGAAGGCGGCGCAACCGGCATGATGTGGGCCTCGCAGGTTGCAATTGGTCATGACAATGATCTGAGAATCATGGTATGCGGCGAAAAGGGCACGATCGAGTGGGAGCAGGAGAACCCGAACTACCTGCGCGTGGATATGCTGGGCGAGCCCACGCGCACCCTCTCGCGCGGAAACGGATACTTCTATCCGGTGGTCAATGCGATGAACCGCATCCCGGCAGGGCATGTTGAGGGGCACTTCACGGCGTTTGGCAATGTTTATAAGGCGTTCTGCGTCGCGCTGACCAATCATATGGCCGGCAAGGAGGCCTCTGATTTGTACTATCCGGGGCTCGACGCGGGCATCGAAGGCAACCGCTTCGTTGAAAAATGCGTCGAGAGCACGGAGCGCGGCGTTGTTTGGGTCGATTTTTAAAGAATGTATCATCAGGAGGGATTGTTATGAGACCGATTACTCTTTTCACCGGCCAGTGGGCGGACATTCCGTTTGACGAAATGTGCGCAACCGCTGCAAAGATGGGCTACGAAGGGCTGGAGCTTGCAACGTGGGGCAACCATATCAACGCCAAACGCGCCGCCGAGGATATGGATTACGTCAAGGAGATCAAAGCCTCGCTTGCGCGCTACAATCTTGAAGCCTGGGCGATCAGCGCGCATTTAAGCGGCCAGCTGGTGGGCGATATTCTGGACGCGCGGCACAACGGCTTTGCGCCATCCGCTGTGGCAAACCAGCCGGAGAAGATGCGCGCGTGGGCGGTTGAGGAAGTGAAAAACACGATCCATGCCGCCAAAAACCTCGGCATCAAGATCATCACCGGCTTTATGGGCTCGACGATCTGGCCTTGCTGGTATTCCTTCCCGCAGACCTCGCAGCAGATGGTGGACGAGGGGTTTGCTGAAATCGTGAAACGCTGGACGCCGCTGTTCGACGAGATGGACAAGCACGGCATCGTATTCGCGCTTGAAGTGCATCCCACGGAGATCGCGTTTGACTATTACTCATTCGTGAAGCTGCTTGAGGCATTCAAAGGACGCAAGACACTGGGTATGAACTTTGATCCGAGCCACCTGCTCTGGCAGGGCATGAAGCCGCATCTGATGATCCGCGAGCTGCCGGATCGCGTTTACCATGTGCACCTGAAGGATGCCGCGGTGACGCTCGATGGGCTCAACGGCATACTCGGCTCGCACCTCGAGTTTGGCGACCCGAAACGCGGCTGGAACTTCCGCTCGCTCGGCCACGGCGACGTCGACTTCGACGCGATCATCCGCGAGCTCAACGCGATCGGCTACGACGGCCCGCTCTCGGTCGAGTGGGAGGACAACGCCATGGACCGCGAGTTCGGAGCCAAGGAATCGCTCGAATTCGTCCGCCAGATGAACTTCTCGCCGTCCACGGTGGCCTTCGACAAAGACATGAAGAAGTAGGGCTCGGGGCGGTTCCTCTCGCGG
>DNFZ01000178.1 GCA_003486785.1 Clostridiales bacterium
AAGATGATGGCGATGGTGGAATCCGGGCTCGATCTTTCGCCGATTTTGACGCACCGCTATCACTACACCGAGTTTGAGGAGGCGTTTGCCGTTATGAACAGTGGGCTTAGCGGAAAGGTCGTACTTGACTGGACGGAGGAACGCGCATGAGCAAACAAGCATACGAAATCTACCGTGGTGTGCTAGAAGAGATCCGCGCCGCGGGTACCTATAAGCAAGAGCGCGTGATCACGACGCCGCAGGGCGCGCGCATCGACACGACGAAGACGAGCGGTGTACTCAACATGTGCGCCAACAATTATCTTGGCTTGGCGGATCATCCCGCGCTGATTGCGGCGGCAAAATCCTCCTATGACAAATGGGGCTACGGTCTTTCCTCTGTGCGCTTCATCTGCGGCACGCAGGGAATCCATAAAGAGCTGGAAGCGAGGATTGCGGGGTTTCTTGGCATGGACGATGCAATTCTCTACTCCTCCTGCTTTGACGCAAATGGCGGCTTGTTTGAAACGCTGCTGACCGACGCGGACGCGATCATCTCGGACGAGCTCAACCACGCGAGCATCATCGACGGCGTGCGCCTCTGCAAAGCCGCGCGCTATCGCTATGAAAACAACGACATGGTGAGCCTCCGTGAACAACTGGAGGCGGCAACCGGCGCGCGGATCAAGCTCATCGCTACCGACGGCGTGTTTTCGATGGATGGTTTTATCGCAAACCTCTCTGCTGTGTGCGATCTTGCCGAGGAACATGACGCGCTCGTCATGGTGGACGACAGCCACGCGGTGGGCTTCATGGGCGAGCACGGGCGCGGCACACACGAATACTGCGGCGTGATGGCCCGGGTAGACATCATCACCGGCACGCTGGGCAAGGCGCTCGGCGGAGCCAGCGGCGGCTACACGGCGGCCAAGCAGGAGATCATCGATCTGTTGCGCCAGCGCTCTCGTCCGTATCTGTTTTCCAATACGTTAGCGCCGTCTATCTGCGCCGCGAGCATCAAGGTGCTGGATTTGCTCGAAGAATCGACCGCGCTGCGCGATCGTCTGCACGAAAACACGCGGTATTTTCGCGAGCAGCTCGGCAAGCTCGGCTTCGACGTACCCAAGAGCGAGCATCCCATCGTGCCCGTGATGCTCTACGACGCGCAAACCGCGCAAACCTTCGCGCAGAAGATGCTGGAGCACGGGGTCTACGTCGTGGGCTTCTTCTATCCCGTGGTGCCGCTGAACAAGGCGCGCATCCGCACACAGGTCTCTGCCGCGCACACCAAAGAAGACCTCGACTTTGCGGTCGCGGCGTTTGCGGCGGTCAAGGCGGAGATGGGGCTGTAAAAGGGAAAAGAATCCAGCGCAGAAAAGACGCTTGAAATAATAGGTTGATTTCAGCCTATTTTTTCGGTAAACTATGTGTGGAGGGAACATTATGCGCATCAATACAGAAACAATCGCTTCTATTACGGAAGCGAATCAGAATTTTTCCCGCGTCGCTCGCATCGCGGATCATTATGGCGCGGCGATTATTTTCCGCAGCAACAAACCCAAGTACCGCCTTGTCGATCTTGAGAAGGAGCCGGATTTTGAGCTGACGGAGGAAGAGATGATCGACGTGGCAGCCGCGCGCATCTTGCGGTTGTATCGTCCGGCGTTTGAGGAGCTGGCCAAGTGATCAAGTTTTCGCAGGACAAGGTTCTGCTGCTGCATCAGCTCATCACACAGGAGACGGGCGGCGATCCCGGCTTGCGGGATATCGGCCTGCTCGATACCGCGCTGGAGAGCGCATATGCAACCTTTGATGGCGTTGATCTATATCCGAGCAAAGCGGAGAAGGCGGCAAGACTTGGATTTGCGCTGATCTCGAACCACGCGTTTGTGGACGGAAACAAACGCATCGGCATGTATATCATGCTGACGTTTTTGGAAGTAAACGGCATGAAAGCAAGGCCGACCAACGAGGAGGTCGTGCGCGTCGGCCTCGCGGTTGCCTCCGGAGGCATGAAGTATGAGGGCCTGCTGGACTGGGTGCGGGAAGTGACGGGGCAGTAACGGGCAGATAATTCGATCCATCTATGTAAAACAGAAGAGCTTGCAGCCTGTAATTTACAAGCGGCAAGCCCTTTTTTGTTGCAAGAAAGAATAGTTGCTTTACTCCGGGAAGCCTTTATGCCCTTCTACCGGAACCATGCAGAGAAATTTCAGCGTCTGCCCGGTTGTGGCGGTGTTGACCAGCTGGTGCTGGGCATTGTTGGGAACAAAGGCGTAGGAGCCGGCACGAATCGGGAACTTCTCGTGATTTAGCTCGATGGTGCCTTCACCCTCGAGAACATAGATGTAGTGCGGGAAATCGTGTTCATGGTTGGCGGAAAAGCCGCCCTGCGCGATGTGAAAAAGCCGCAACACGTTTTCATCGGAGCCGTTGGCCGGAGAGATCAGAACCTGTCCCTGAACGTTCTTGTATAAACCGTCGGGGAGGGTAACGATTTTCGTTTCATCAATGTTCGATAGGCTCATACCATATCTCCTTTGCGTTGAATTGTGAACAAGACCACAACAATCCGGCAACAGTCTATTTCTTCTCTTCTTTGAGCATCCCTTCCAGCATATCCGCAAGTCCGTTGAGCCAATCGCCCTCAAAGAGCTCGATCAGCCCCGCGTCGCAAGCGGTGGCGAGCTCTTTTTGAATCGGCAGTTCGGCGGTGGCGGAGATGTTGTGCTTGTCCGCCAGGGCGTGGATGTCGCTCTCGCCAAACGGGCGGACGACTTCGCTGCAACCCGGGCACTCGACAAAGCTCATGTTCTGCACGAGCGCGAGCACAGGCACCTTCATCAAGCCCGCCATGTGCACGGCCTTTTCAACGATCATGCTCACCAGCTGTTGGGGAGAGGTGACCACCACGATGCCGTCTACGGGGATCGACTGAAACACCGTCAGCGGCACATCGCCCGTTCCCGGCGGCATGTCGATGAACATCACATCCACACTGCCCCAGAGCACATCCGTCCAGAACTGCTTGACGGAACCCGCGATGATCGGCCCGCGCCAGACGACAGGGTCGGTCTCGTTTTCCAGCAGCAGGTTCATGCTCATCACCGCAACGCCCGTTTTGCTCATAACCGGGAAAATGCCCTGATCGGAACCCTCCGCGCGGGAGTGCAGACCAAACGTCTGCGGGATCGAGGGTCCGGTGATGTCCGCGTCCAGTATGGCGGTGCGATAGCCTCTGCGGCGCAGGAGCACGGCGAGCATGGAGGTGACGATGGATTTACCGACGCCACCCTTGCCGCTGACCACGCCGATGACTTTTTTCACATGCGACAAAACATGCGGGGACTCCAACATGCTCGTTTTTTCGCGGCTGTCACAGTTGGAGGAACAACTTGAACAATCGTGGGTGCATTCTTCCATTTCGGTGAAGTTCCTTTATTTCCGATATTTGCCGGAAACCCAGCAATTTTATTATACGCCGAAGAGAGAATCTGTCAACCGCGCAAGGCGGGTTATGCGTGAGAAAATCACGCGAGGAAGGATGCCGTGCGCCCGCGCATGCGCCCGGCTTTCGCAAGGAGGCAAGCGTAAATATGCGCGAAATATGGCGCAGACTTCCGCTTTTGTTTCCAATTTGTTGGTTTGCAAAAAGTCGGGCAGATATGCTATCATAGCGAGCGAAGGTGAAACGATGACGAACGCAAACCATGAAGAACAGAGAGAGCTCAACAAGCTCCGCATTGCGCGGCGCTCGATGATGTATATCGTGCGCACGCTGTTGCTCATCATCATGGCTTCAATGCTCTGCATCGGTGCATTTATGACAGCAGAGCGATATTCCAATCTCTATATACTTACCTCCGAGGGTATGGCGCTGCGCGCGGAGTGCGTTTTGGCTGATGGCGCGCGCAACGATCTGGAGGAGTATTTTACGCTGACGTTTCTGGAGAATGATCCGGCGATGTCGGACGCGACCTATGCCAACTATACGATCACGGACTATAACTATGACCTTGCTATCGAGAAGATCAGCGTTCTGCCCTGGTCGATGAGCGCGACCGTCACGGCGACGGAACGCGTTTCCCTCAAAGGCAACATCAACGCCGACCAACTCGGTGAAGATCAAAACCCTGCGAACTTCCCTCTGCCGCGATGGGAGCCCAAGCGCTACAAAATCAAGTTTCTCAACACGAACGCGCGCTGGTATATATCCGAACTGACGGTGATCGAAGAAAACCCGGATGCTTCCAATCTTGGCACGCCGGACCCGAATATGTCACCGATTCCGGCGGCAACGCCAACGCCCAAGCCCACAGAGGCGCCATGAGTGTGAATCTCTTTCCCGCAACGAGGCCGGCGGTTTGCCTGGCGCCGATGGCGGGGTTTTCCGATAGGGCGTTTCGCCTCTTGTGCCGCGAGCGCGGCGCGGATCTCGTCACCAGCGAGATGATCAGCGCAAAAGGGCTGCTCCATATGAGCGGGAAAACCCGTGCGCTGTATCTACCGAAGGAAGGCGACGCGCCGTATGCCGTGCAGCTCTTCGGCAGCGAACCCAGGACGCTGGCAAAAGCGGTAGCCATCGTCGAACGCGATCTGGGCAGGCGTTTGCTCTCTATCGATCTGAATATGGGCTGTCCTGCGCCCAAGATTGTCGGAAACGGAGACGGCTGCGCGCTGATGCGCGATCCGGTTCTCGCGGGGCAGATCGTACGATCGACGGTGGATGCCGCGCACGTGCCCGTGTCGGTGAAGTTTCGCAAAGGTTGGGACGCAGCGCACGAAAACGCGGAGGAGTTCGCCCGTATCTGCGAGGAAAACGGAGCAGCCTTCCTGACGATTCACGGCAGAACGCGTGAGCAGATGTATGCTGGAACCGCAGATCGCGCGTGCATGGCGCGAGTCAAGCAGGCGGTGAAGATCCCCGTGATTGCCAACGGAGATGTGCATGACGCAAAAAGCGCACTGGACACGCTGCGCGAAACCGGCTGCGACGGGGTGATGATCGGGCGCGGCGCGCTCGGCAATCCGTTTGTATTCGAAGAGATCGTCTGTGCGCTTGAGGGCGAAAGCTACACCCCTCCCACCTGGGAGGAACGGCGCGAAACTGCCATGCGGCACGCCCGGATGGCGCTGGCGGAGAAAGGCGATCACGCGATCGTTGCGCTGAGAAAACACTTAGCGTTTTACCTGCGGGGCGCAAAAGACGCGGCAAAACTCAGAACCCGCATCAACACTTGCAAAACACTCGAAGAACTCCGGCAAATATGGGGTTGACACGGATTTTTCGCACCAATATAATAGGTAAACACGGAAAGGGCGATTCAGAAAGCCCCAATCATGAAGGAGTAACGAGCGATGGCAGATATCTGGCTTACGCCTGAAGAAATTACAAAACGCGAAGAGCGGCTGGAGTATCTCAAAACGACGAGACGGCTTGAGATTGCCGAGCAGCTGAAGATAGCGCGCGCGTTTGGAGACCTCTCCGAAAACGCGGAGTATGACGCGGCGAAAAACGAGCAGGCAAAAAACGAGTATGATATTCAGCAGCTTGAAAACGAGCTCAAGAACGCAAAGGTCATCGATGAGAGCGCGATCGATGTCACAACGGTCAATGTTGGGGCGACGATTAAGCTTACCAATGTCAACGACAAAACGAAGAAATACACCTTCCAGATCGTCGGCAGCGCGGAAGCCGATCCTGTCAACGGGCGCATCTCAAACGAGTCGCCGATTGGCAAGGCGGTGCTGGGCCATAAAGCCGGCGATGTGGTCGAGGTGGTAACCCCCGGCGGCATGCTGAAGCTGAAGGTAACGCAGATCGGCAAATAACGCAAACAGGTTCTTCGGGGGCTAAGAAGCCCCCTTGTTTTTTGCTCAGGTGTTTTTTGAGAAATGCTTGATTGCACGGGATGATTCACGCGAAACGCAGTTTATATAGGAGAGAGAACGTATGGAACAACCGCTTGACCAGCAGAATCAGGAACAGGAACTCACGCAGGAGCAGCTGTCCGAGCTGTTGCAGGTGCGCCGCGATAAGCTCGGCGTTTTGCAGGCTGCGGGAAACGATCCCTTTGCCAACACCACCTATGATGTGAGCCACCATAGCAGCGATATATTAGCCATGCCTCAGCCACCGGACGGGCAGCAAGGCGTGCAGGTCTCCATCGCGGGGCGCATGATCTCTCGTCGCATCATGGGCAAGGCGAGCTTTGCGCACCTGCTGGATGCCAAAGGGCGCATTCAGGTATATCTAAAGCGGGACGATCTGGGAGAAGATATTTACAACGCGTTTAAAACCTTCGACATCGGCGACATCATCGGCGTGAAGGGTTATGTATTCGTCACGAGAACGGGCGAAACCAGCGTGCATGCCCAGGAGGTTACGCTTTTGAGCAAGTCGCTTCGCCCGCTGCCGGAGAAGTTCCACGGCTTGAAAGATCCGGAGCTGCGGTATCGCCAACGGTTTGTCGATCTCATTGTCAATCCTGACGTGCGCGATATGTTTCAAAAGCGCAGTCGCATCATCTCGGAAATCCGCCGTCGCATGGATGAGCGCGGGTTTATCGAGGTTGAAACCCCTGTGCTCAACACGACGGCCAGCGGCGCCTCCGCACGCCCGTTTGTAACGCATCACAACACCCTCGATCTGGACATGTACCTGCGCATTGCCACCGAGCTGCACCTCAAAGAATGCGTGGTCGGCGGGCTGGAGCGCGTTTACGAGATCGGACGGCTGTTTCGCAACGAAGGCATGGACGCGATGCACAACCCGGAGTTTACGACCATCGAGGCGTATCAGGCGTATACCGATTACAACGGCATGATGGAACTGGCGGAGGATCTCTTCTCGCGCTGCAGCATTGCGGTCAACGGTACGACGAAGATCACCTATCAGGGGCAGGATATCGATCTGACACCGCCTTATGCACGCGTCTCGATGAACGAGGCGGTGCGCAAGGTGACGGGCGTGGACTTCTACGCCTGCGCAACCGACGAGGAAGCGCGGGAAAAGGCGAAGGCGCTCAAGCTTGAGGTCAAGGACAAAACCGCGTCTCGCGGGAAGCTGCTGGCCGAGGCGTTTGACGCGTTTGTCGAGGACACACTGATTCAACCGACGTTTATCATCGACTATCCGGTGGAAATATCCCCGCTGAGCAAGCGCAAGCCCGCAGCGCCGCACCTGACGGAGCGGTTTGAGCTTTTTATCGCGGGCCACGAGTACGCAAACGCATTCTCGGAGCTCAACGACCCTGTCGATCAGCGCGGCAGATTTACGCAGCAGGCAAACGAGCGCGCCAAGGGCGACGACGAGGCGATGATGATCGACGAGGACTTCTGCCTCGCGCTGGAGTATGGCCTGCCTCCGACGGGCGGCATCGGCATCGGCATCGACCGCATGGTGATGCTGCTCACCAACGCTGCAACCATTCGGGACGTGCTGCTCTTCCCGACCATGAAGCCGATTTTATGAGCTGCGTCGACAAAGCAGCGCGCACGAACGCGGGGTAACGCGGATAAGCGCTTATACAAGCCTGCCTACGGGTTTCCGCGGGCAGGCTTTTACAATGCAAGAAGAAGGGAAAACGATCAGAAACACGCTATATATAGGAAGTTTTCGCGTCTAAAAAATCCGTTTTATAAAATCAAGAAAAACAGAGAATGAGAACAAACGTTACGGATATTTTGAAATAAACGTCTAGGAAGCGCGATAAAGACGAAATATGCTGAAAATCTCCCATAAGTGCCCTTTGTCTTGCGCCTGATTCGCTGCTATACTAAGCAAGCTGTCGCAGAAACAAACAAAAACGACGGCGTTGCTAAGCCCTCGAAAGAAGGAAAAAGCGACGATGAGCACCTTGAAAACTATATAGTGCAAGAAACAAAAAACAAGCCAGTAATTCTGAGGCAAGGGCACTGCAAAGTGCTTAAGTTAAGGAATGAAATAACGCAACGAATTTGAGTGAGCGTACAAAGTAAGTGAGCTAACGAGTCCGAAAGGACTTGTCAGAGATTGAACTCAAGAGTTTGATCCTGGCTCAGGACGAACGCTGGCGGCGTGCCTAACACATGCAAGTCGAACGGAGATATGATTTCGGTTATATCTTAGTGGCGAACGGGTGAGTAACGCGTGAGCAACCTGACTCTTAGAGGGGGATAACACTCGGAAACGGGTGCTAATACCGCATAAGACCACGACATGGCATCATGACGAGGTCAAAGGAGCAATCCGCTGAGAGAGGGGCTCGCGTCCCATTAGATAGATGGCGGGGTAACGGCCCACCATGTCAACGATGGGTAGCCGAGCTGAGAGGC
>DNFZ01000203.1 GCA_003486785.1 Clostridiales bacterium
TCTTCCAGATGATTCCGTATGTGATGACGCTCATCGCGCTGACCATCTTCGGCAGCAAGATCGCAGGCCCCAAGAGCAAAGGCAAGCCCTACTATCGAGAAGAGAGATAACGTTTCTCTTGCGGTTTCGCCGCAAACACTTGGTAATCACGGATTTTTCCGTTATTACATAAAATTTTAGGAGGAAAAGAACACTTATGAAGAAGATTCTTGCTATCGCGCTCGTTCTGTGCCTGGCCCTCGGCATGCTCGCCGGTTGCGCCAAGACCGAAGCCCCCGCAGCGGAAAAGACCTTCAAGGTCGCCATGATCTGCGATTCCAGCATCTCTGACGGCGGCTGGGGCGCAGCCTGCTACAACGGCATGACCGCCGCTGCCGAGAGCCGCGGCTGGGAAACCGCCTACACCGATGCCATCGATCAGTCCGCCTATGCCGACACGATGATCAGCTATTGCGATCTCGGCTATGACATGATCTTTGCGCCGGGCAACCAGTACAGCGACGCCGTCAAGCAGGTTGCTGCGGATTATCCGAATGTTGCGTTCGCGGTGCTCAACGGCTCCACCTCCCTGCCCACCGCCAACATCATGAGCATCCTGCCCAACGCCGACCAGATCGGCTCCATCGCGGGCATCATCGCAGGCGTGATGAGCAAAACCAACGTCATCGGCTTCATCGGCGGTATGGAGCTTGACACCACGAAGTCCAAGCTCGCGCACTTTGAGTCCGCCGCGCAGTTCATCAACCCGGACATCAGAGTCGTCTCCGCCTATGCGGGTTCCTTCAACGACACCGCCAAGGGTATGGAGCTTGCCGCTTCCATGATCAATGAAGGCGCAGACGTGTTCTTTGGCGATGCTTCCGCCGTCGACTCCGGCGCGCGTCAGGCCATCGACCAGGCCAACGGCGACACCGTGAAGATCGTCGACATCGGCCAGCCCGCCGATCTGCTCGGCCAGAACCCCTGCATCGTGAGCAGCGTCGTCACCGACAACGCCCGCATGATCGCCATCTGCCTCGAAAAGGTTGAGACCGGCACCTTCGGCAACGAAGTGGTCTTCGGCTCCCTCGAAAACGGCGCGGTCTTCGTCGGCAAGTTCAACGATGCCCTCTTGGATGCCGACACCCAGGCTATGGTTGCCGAATACATCAAGCAGCTGCAGGAAGGCACCTTCGGTAAATAATCTTTCCCTGTCATCCGCAAACAAAAGCCCGGCCCTCATCAGGCTGGGCTTTTTCGCGCGGTTTCTATCATAAAATGATTGCATTCTGCAGCCGGAAGCCCTATACTGATGCGCGGAATCACTTTTATTAAGCCAAAAGATTCCAGATTGTTTTAAGCGGCTTTTTACAGAAGGGAAGTGAAGACAAAATGAACCGATTTCTCCCGCGGGAGAAGATGGGCAAGCGCGAAAAACGCGCGCTGGACAAAGCAAAAAGAACCACCTGGGACGGCATCAACCCCATCACCCGCAAAACCGAAAACAAAAAAGCCTACAACAGAAAAAAATCCCCGCGCTGGTACAACGACGACAGCACGGGGATTTTTGTTTGCCAAACAGTCTCCAAAGCGATCAACCGCTCGCTACTCCGCAGCCTCCGGCACGACGGCGGCAACCCTTTGCGCGGGCCTGTCGTCCAGCGCGCGGATGGCGGGCATGGACATCATCAAAAGCGCGATGAGCATGACCAAGACGCCTGAGATGAGAAACCATGTGTGCACACCGATGACCTCGGCAAATGCGCCTGCGAGTATCAGCCCAATCGGCATCGCCAGCGACATCATGCTCATGGAGAGCGAAAACACCCGCCCCAGGCACTCCGGCGCGATGCGCTCCTGAAAGATCGCTGTCTGCACGCCGTGGAAGGGCGCGGAAAAGCCCATCACCACGCAGAGCACGGCAAAGCCGACAAACCCCCACGTTGGCAAGAGACCCGACGCGGCAAACCCCGCGCCCATGAGAATCACCGACAATCCCAGCGTGAGAATGCGCCGCTTAAACCCGCCCCATGCGCCAAGCACGAGGCCGCCAACGAGCATGCCCGCGGAAAACGCGGTCTCCGCTATCGCGGCATGCGTGGTCGTTCCGCCGAAATAGCCCATGCTCATGAGCGGAAAGAGCGCATTGATGGGCATAAACACGAGCATATACAGCGTGCCGATCCAGAGCATTTGAAACAGGCCCTTGTCGTCGCGAATGGCAAGCCAACCATCCTTCAGGTCGGAAAAAAAGCTCTCTTGCCCCTCCCGATCCATTTGCGGCGGCTTTGGGATGGCGATAAACGCCACAAACAACACCGCGATGATGGCTCCGATCACATCCAGCCCCACGATGGCAGAGATCGACCAGCGGGCGTACAACACCGCACCGAGCGCGGGGCTCACGAGAAAGCTGATGGACTGCATCGACGAGCTATAGCCCGCGCATCGAACGAGCTGATCCTCCGGCACGATCAGCGGGGTTACCGCGGACATGGCGGGCGAGTGAAACGCCGCGCCGACGCTGCGCAAAAACAGGATGCCAAGCACGACCCAGATGGGCGGCTGTGCATTGAGCGCGATGATCGCAAGCGCGACGCCTGCCAGCGCGATGAACAGATCCGCACCGATCATGACGGCCTTTCTGCTCCAGCGGTCGACCCACACGCCGATGAAGGGCCCCAGCAGCGCCTGCGGCAGAAAGCCGAAGAAGGTGGCCATAGAGAGCACGAGCGCGGAGCCGGTCGTCTCCGTAAGGTAGAAAATCAGCGCCATTTGTAAGACTCCGCTTGTGACCATGGAGATCGCCTGGCCTGAAAGTATCGTCAAGTATCGTCGTTTCCAATTGTTCGGCTGTGTCATAAATAATTCCCTTCGATGTTCCAATCAGTGTTCTATTTTACCATACGTGCCGATGATTTCGCGTGATATGATCACAATGCGGTTGTAAAATCCGTGTGATCGTTTGCGCATGGTATCGGGACGTATCGTATCTTTGCGGCATAAAAGAGCAGGCGAGCATTTGCCTGCCTGCTATGACCCAAACGAAACGATGCCACTGCGCAAGTATCACGCATGTGAACCCGTCCGCCCCGTCAGGCAAAGCAAACAGCGCCGCTTTGGGCAGCCCGATTGTCTCTTTCTTTTTGCCTAGCGAATGCGGATGTAGTAGTACATGAAGCTTCCTTCCTTTTCTCGTATGCGTTTCAAGATTTCAGCTGGCTAAGGTCAAGCAGCTTTTCGCTCATTTGAGGATCAAAACCGCCGAAACCACTGCGCTATCTCAAGATCACAGTGACGAAGCCGCTGTAAACAAGTTAACGTATCTCTGCCGCCGTGCTACAAAACACGCTCTCGTGGAAGAGAGTATACCATCAACCGCTCCAGTTGAGCAATCGCCAGTCAGTTGACCGACAGGGCAAACACGGTTGAGAGAGGCGAAGTGTTGCCCAAAGTATCCGTCACAAGCAGAACAAAGCGCTTCCCTCCTGCGAGAGCAGGATACTTGCAGACGAATGCGCCGTTCGAATCGGCATCCGTAAACCCGAGCGGACGAATACTCCCCGCTTCGAAGAGATACGTTTCAACGCGACCGAAAGGCACCGTTTTACCGGAGAACCCCTCCGGCGTTGAAGCCGTGAGCTCCGGCGCAGACAGCATACGGTTTCCGCCCTCGTGCAATAGGATGATCTCGTGTGGCTTGTTGCCCGCGAAAAGGTTTGCACGCAGCATATTTCCCTCGCCATAGTCCACGCGAAGGGAGTTGCCGCTAATTTGGGAGACAGTGTTGCCCTGCACGAAGTTGCGGTTCGCGCCATTCTCAAGGTAAATGGCCATGCCCTTTGGGTTGTCGATGAAGTTGCCGGCAATATAGCACGCTTGTATCCCGCGGTCTGTGATGCGCATGGAAATCGACCCGCCGTAGATGCGGTTGCCCTCTGGCTCTGTATAGCCGCCGAGGATCGCGTGCTTTTGTCCCATATTGATCGAAACCGCGGTCTCGTTTGGCAGCGGCTTTCCGTTTGCGTCATAGCCGATCACATTGCCGATGACGATGTTGTCCGTTACGCCGTAGCCATTGAGCTGCACGCCGTTTTGATTTCCGCTGATGATGTTTCCCTCGCCCGCGCGCGTGCCGCCGACGCGGTGGTTCCCGCTCGTCCACATCAGGATCCCGTCATGATTCGGAATCGCCTTGGTTCCCGTGATGTCGGTGCCGATATAGTTGCCGATTACCGCGCACTGATAGCTGTTGGGGTCACTAAACACCACGCCGAGATTTGCGCCGGAGATGATGTTGCGTTCGCCCGGGGTCGTTCCGCCGACGATGGCGTTCATCACGTTGCTCTCGAGCGTAACATTGCTTGCGGTGCTTGTGCTGATCGCTTTCGTTCCGGAAGCGTTGAGGCCGATGATGTTGCCGATGATTCGTGTATGATCGCCCCAGGAATCGATGTTGATCATCTTGTTGCCGCTGATGATGTTCCCTTCACCGGATATCACGCTGCCGACTGTGATATCCTCTGCTTCCGTGATGAAGATACCATCAAAATTCGGAAATGCTTTTTCGCCGCTGAGATCGACGCCAACGTAGTTGCCGAGCAGGGTTTGCCCGAACCCGCCGACGCGAATGCCGTACCATCGGTTTCCACTCAGCAGATTTCCCTGCCCCATCGGCCCGATTCCTTCGTTTCGGTTGCCGCCGATGACGCTGCCTCCGCCCTGCAGGTCGATGCCGTGCTGCGGAAAATTCACGATCTGCAAGCCCATGATGCGGTTATAAAACGAGTATATCAACAGCCCGCTTCCGCTTTCGAGCTTGCCGCCGTCAAGGACGACACCCGCGTTGCTCGCATCAATGGTCAGATAATCCCAACCGATCTCCGGCAGCGGCGACTCGAGATGGATCGTCGCAGGGTGATCCGCCGGAAACACCGCTTGGTCAAACGTGATCGTCGTATTGGGTCGAAGGTGCTCCAGCGCGTCGCGCAGCGTTCCCGCCCCGCTGTCTGCCGCACTGGTCACGATAGCGTTGAACGCCTCCGTCGGCACCGGCTGATTGGATGAGATGAGATTGAGCGAATACTGCGCATCGCCTGTCTTGACCGACAGCGCAACTGGCGCGCTTTGCACGACCGTGGTATCATCCGCCTGCTCCCTTTCGCCTTTATGATAGATGGTCATCCCCGCAAAGCTATCCGCGACATAGATAAGGCCTTCCTTTACAAAACAATCATATGCCAAGCCAATCGTCACGAACGAATCCGTCAGCACAGGATGGTGCAAATCAGAGAGATCGACCACCTGAATGCCGTCGCCGAGGTTGCAGAGATATGCGCTCGTTCCATCGAGAAAGATATCCATCACGCTTCCTGTGATCTTGAGCTCGGAGATTTTTCTCGGATTCTTCGGATCGCTGACATCCACAATCCAGATGCCCGGGTCGGCGGATGTGATCACCGTCGTCGGGTTGATAAAGCGAATCGCCTCGCCACCGGAATTTTTTGGCAGCTGTGAAATCAACCGTAGGTTTCCCGGATCGGATACATCTACCAGCTGAAGCGCATAGCTGTTTGTGGAAATCATCAGTGAACCGGAGCCGTCCGCATTCACCGGGTTCTCCAGGTCGAGCCGGTCCATCATATAAGGCTTCGTCAAATCGTCAATGTTGATGGTGATGTCGCAATGCTCCCCTGCAATCAGCAGCGCGTTTTCACCCATGCACATCGCGCGAAACGCCGAGTTGAAAACGCTTTCATCGTTCGGCACCACTCCGATTTTTTGAGGCAGCAGCGCATCTGCCAGATCGAATATCGTTAACGGCTCTTCTGTTGCAAGGTGCGTCGTGAGATAGGCTACCCCTTCGCCGATCATCACCTGATTCGCATATCCGCCGCCCGTATCATACCAGTATGACTCAACGGGGCTCGCGGAGTTGGCCATATCGAACACATGCATGCCCGAAAGCCCTCCCGCGACATAGCATACGCCGTCCTGCATCGTCAGCCTGCGCGCCTCCAGAAGCGGCATCCAGCGACAGATCAGGGCAGGTTCCCTTTTCTTTGTCAAATCGAGCGCAAGCAGCCCCTTCTCGCTGTCAAGCACAAACGCCGTCGCTCCGCTCACCGCTCCCGCGAGCGCAAAACCGCCGAGTGTATAGGTGGAAAGGTGTACGAGCGCGGTCGGCGCAACTCCCATGATCATTGCGCCATCTGCCCCGTCGAGCACCAAAAGGTCTTTCCCAAACGAACAAAGCGCCATCGCCCAGCCACTTGTCTGCGTGGATACGACGCGCTTTGGCATAAGCGGAGTGGCGATGTTCAGCATGGACACGCCGCCCCATGCGCAGGCCGCATAGAGCTTGCCATCAAGCAGCTCCAAATCGTAGGTATAGCCATCCAGCGGCGTGAGCCCCGCCTCTTTGGGGTGCAGCGGATCAGATAGATCGACGGCAAGCACACCGCTGCCGCCGCCTGCGAGATACGCGGTTCGCCCCGATGTCACCACATCATACGCATATGCGAGAGGATAGGCTTCAGCGACTGTCTTCATCTGCGCAGGATCGCGCACATCGACGATCTGCAGCCCCTGCGGCCCGTCGGCCACCAGTGCGTAGTCATCAAGCACCGCAACCCCCTCGGTATATCCTCTCGTATCCAAAATGCCGATGAGTGCCGGTTGAGACGGGTTTCGCACATCCAGCACAATCAGGCCTCCAAGCCCGCAGGCGACAAACAGCTTGCCCGCGCCGTCGCTGGCAATGCTCTCGACAAAGTCCGGCAGCAGCGGGCTCGTGCCGAGTACGCGCATCTCTGCAGGCTCTGAAACATCCAATATCAATACATGCAAGCCCGTTCCAACATACAAAACAGTCCCTTCCGCAAGCAGCGCTTTCGTCGTTCCGCCAGTTTGGCCAACAAGTTGCCAATCGCCGTCCCCACTCTCCGCGTGAGCCTGCATCGGCAGGCAGGACAATACGAGTGCGAGACAAATGAGCCATGCAAGAAACTTGTGTTTCATATTGTCCTCCGTTTTTTTGTTCCGATGAAAAAATCGTTTCCATTGGTATCTGATGTGTTTCTTCTTTGTAGTGGCTTTGTTGCAAGAACTCCGAAATAATTCGGAACAATTGTGCTTCCATTCACATTTATATCACTCGGTCAGGTTCTTTGCAAGTGCACAAAATACACAAATAACTGTGATCGGACAAGTTTTTGCTGTACTGAGTGTGCGACACAATATTATACCAAAAAAGCCCTAATTTAGGGACTTTTTTGACAGACTGAGGCGNNGCTGATGACAGCCGCCTGCGTGCGATCCTCAATTGAATCACTTCGTTACTTTTTCGCGATCAGATCCTTAACCACCTCGCCCGCAAGGATGTATCCCGCAACGGGCGGCACAAACGAAACGCTGCCCGGCACTTGGCGGCGCGCGGTGCAGTTACGCTTCGTTCCCGGCGGGCAGACGCAGCTTGTTTTGCAGCTGGTGGCTATGTCCTCCGCGGGCTTGATTGCCTCCTCGCGCGAATAGACCACCTTGAGATGCGCGATATTGCGCGATTTGAGCTCTTTTCGCATCACGCGCGCCAATGGGCAAACGGAGGTCTTGTAGATATCCGCCACTTCCAGCCGCGCGGGGTCGAGCTTGTTGCCGGCGCCCATGCAGCTGATGATCGGCACGCCTGCGGCGGTCGCCCGCTCGATGAGCACGAGCTTGCAGGAGACGGTGTCGATTGCGTCGATGATAGAATCATAGACCGAAAGATCGATCGAATCCGCCGTCTCGGCGCTGTAAAAGCACGCGTGCGGGGTCACGATGCAGCGCGGGTTGATGTCTAAGATACGCTCTCGCATCACATCGACCTTTTGCCGGCCGATGGTGGAATGCAGCGCGATGAGCTGGCGGTTGATGTTGGTTAAGCAAACCTTGTCGTCGTCAAACACGTCGATGGCGCCGACGCCCGCGCGGGCGATCGCCTCCGCGGCAAAGCTGCCGACCCCGCCGATGCCGAATATGGCAACGCGGGCGTGCGCAAGCGTCTGCATTGCCTCTTTGCCGAGCAATAGTTCCGTTCGGGAGAATTCATTGAGCATGCTGGTTCCCTTTCTGCATGTGCCGCTGGAAAAGCACTTAAAAATCATACCGCCAAACGATCCACGCGTCAATCTCGGCGACAGACAGCAAAAGAGCCGCGCGAGGCGGCTCTTTGAATCTTCACGTGCGCTAATCCATGTTCAGCAGAAATCGCCTGTGATTGCTCTGCTCGTGGCTGCTCATTGCAAATCCGCAAACAAGGCGGTCGAAAGATACCGTTCGCCCGTATCCGGCAGGATGACCACGATGGTCTTGCCTGCGTTTTCGGGGCGCTTGGCGAGCTCTGCTGCCGCCCATGCAGCCGCGCCGCTGGAGATGCCCACGAGCAGCCCTTCCACACTCCCGATTTCACGGGCCGTCGCGAACGCATCCTCGTTTTTGACCGTGATGATCTCGTCATACACCGTGGTACTCAGCACAGTGGGGACAAACCCCGCGCCGATGCCCTGAATCTTATGCGGGCCGGGTCTTCCTTCCGAAAGAACCGGCGAATCGGCAGGCTCGACCGCGACGACCTTCAGCTTCGGATTTTTACTCTTGAGATATCCGCCGGCGCCTGTGATGGTTCCGCCCGTACCAACGCCCGCAACGAGAATGTCGACCCTGCCGTCGGTGTCCTCCCAAATCTCGGGGCCGGTTGTGGCGCGGTGAATCGCAGGATTTGCGGGATTGTCAAACTGGCCGGGGATGAACGAATTGGGAATCTCCGCCGCGAGTTCGCTTGCCTTGGCGATCGCGCCCTTCATGCCCTTTGCGCCCTCGGTGAGCACGATCTCCGCGCCGTACGCCTTCATCAGCACTCGCCGCTCCACGCTCATGGTCTCCGGCATGGTGAGTATGACGCGGTATCCACGCGCCGCCGCAACCCAGCCAAGGCCAATGCCCGTGTTGCCGCTGGTGGGTTCGATGATGACGCTGCCCGGCTTGAGCGCGCCGCTCTGTTCCGCGTCCTCAATCATCGCCAGCGCGATGCGGTCTTTGACGCTGCCGCCGGGGTTGAAATACTCAAGCTTGGCGATAATCTTCGCTTTGAGCTCGTTTTTCTTTCCAAAACCGGAGAGCTCCAGCAACGGGGTCTTTCCGATCAATTCCGTCATGCTCTTTGCAATTTTTGCCATGTGCTTCTCTCCTTATATATAGCATATATGTTTTATATGTTTACTTTACACGGCAACCGTGGGCTTGTCAAGCACTATTTTACGATCGCATCGTTTTGCTGCTGTGTAACCTTTGTTTGATTACAGTAAAAAAAGCAGCGGAATACTCCTGCTGCTCTTGATTCTTAGCGTTACACTTCGGAAAACGGCTCGATCCATACCTGCATACGCCCGCCGCAGACCATGCCCTCTTCCTCTGCCACGTCGTTACTCATGTCGAGATGAATCAACCGCGCTTTTCCCGTGCGCAGCACATCCAGCGCGTGCTTGACGATCTCGTGCTCGCCGCAGCCGCCGCCGACGGTGCCGACGATGCCGCCGAGTTGATTGACCGCCATCACCGCTCCGGTCGGCACGGGCGTTGATCCGCTTTTTTGCACCACGACGGCAAGCGCGCAAGGCTCCGCGTTGGCGATCAGGTAGAAGAGCAACTCCGGCTCGTGGGACGCGAGCGCAAGGCGCTCCGCTTCCCGCTCCGCGCTCCTGCTGCTGCGCTGCTGAATCAATTCCGCGAGGATGGAGATTGCGATCTCTTTTGGTGTCTCCGCACCGATGGGAACGCCGATGGGTGTATGGATCTGATCGATCTTCGCGCGGTCAAACCCCTCTTCCTCCAGCATCTTGAAAAGCTCAATCGTGCGCCGCCGGGAGCCGATCAGCCCCAGATAGCGCGGCTGTTCGCCAGCAAGCAGCTGTCTAAGACAGGCCGCGTCGTGCCGGTGTCCGCGCGTAATCACGCAGACGAAATCGTACTTTGTGATCGCGAGTTCCGCAATCGCGTGATCAAACCCGTCGCAGACGACCCGCCCTGCCTCCGGAAAGCGCACGGCGTTGGCAAAGCCGGGGCGATCGTCTACCACCACCACGTCAAACTCCAGATCGGCGGCATAGCGGCAAAGCGGCTGCGCAACGTGCCCGCCGCCGAGGAGGATGAGCCTTTGCGGCGGCAAGAATGCTCTTGTATAGACCGCTGCGCGGTCTTTTTCGTCCCGTGTGTTGAGAATTAGTTCGGCCGGTGCGCCGTTTTGCATCGCCAGATTAATGAAACGCATACGCCCTCCTGCTAGAAGCGTTATGATCCCTGCACCTGCTTCATCGAAAGCGAAATCCGCTTTTTCGCGACATCCACGCCAAGCACCAGCACCTTGACCACGTCGCCGATGGACACGACCTCGCTGGGGTGCTTGATGAAGCGGTTGACCAGCTCGGAGATGTGCACAAGCCCGTCCTGATGCACGCCGATGTCGACGAACGCGCCGAAATCGATCACGTTTCGCACCGTTCCCGTGAGCACCATGCCCGGCACGATGTCCTTTATGTCCAGCACGTCCGTGCGCAGCACCGGCTTTGGCAGCTCGTCGCGCGGGTCGCGTCCGGGCTTGACCAGCTCCTTGACCACGTCCCGCAGGGTCGGTAAGCCCACACCGCACTCGGTGGCGAGCTTGCTCTCACCGAGTTGCTTCACACGCTCCGGCAGCGCGGCAATCGTGCCCGCCGCGACGTCTTTGAGCGAGTATCCGGTGAGATTCAGCAGCTTCTCGGCGGCAGCGTAGCTCTCGGGGTGCACGCCGGTGTTGTCCAGCACCAGCTTGCTCTCCGGTACGCGCAAAAAGCCCGCGCACTGTTCAAACGCCTTTGGCCCCATCTTGGGCACCTTCATAAGCTGCTTTCTACCCGTAAACGCGCCGTTTGTTTCGCGATAGGCCACGATGTTTTTCGCGAGCGTTTCGTTTAGGCCCGCAACCTGCTTG
Organism: Clostridiales bacterium; assembly: GCA_003486785.1. GTDB lineage: Bacteria > Bacillota > Clostridia > Christensenellales > CAG-138 > UBA7703. The sequence continues at coordinate 10,985 of DNFZ01000203.1, forward strand.
AGCAGCGAGGGCGATGCGGTGTTGACATCCACGCCGACTGCGTTGACGCAATCTTCCACCACACCTTCGAGCGTTTCGCTCAGACGCTTTTGCGGCATGTCGTGCTGATATTGCCCCACGCCGATGGCCTTGGGGTCGATCTTGACCAGCTCCGCGAGCGGGTCCTGCAATCTTCTTGCGATGGAGACAGCGGAGCGCAGGTTGACGTCGTATTGCGGAAACTCCTCTGCGGCAAGCTTGCTCGCGGAATAGACCGACGCGCCCGCCTCGTTGACGATCATGTAGCTCACCCCCCGGTTTCGCGCGATGAGCTCCACGGTCATCTGCTCCGTCTCGCGGGAGGCGGTGCCGTTGCCGATTGCGATGTGCTCGATGGCGTGTTTTTTCACGAGCGCTTCGAGTTTTTCGATCGCCTCTTCCTTTTGCCGCTCGCCAAACGTCGGGTAGACCACGGTGGTGTCGAGTACCTTGCCCGTGTCGCTGACCACCGCGACCTTGCAGCCGTTGCGGTAGCCGGGGTCAAGCCCCATGGTGACGTGCCCCTTGACGGGCGGCTGCATCAACAGTGGCTTGAGGTTGATCGCAAAATTGTGGATCGCGCCCTCGTTGGCCAGATCGGTCAGCGCGGTTCGCGTTTCACGCTCCACAGAAGGGAAGATGAGACGGTCGTAAGCGTCCTCCGCCGCGTTTTCGACGAATTTTCCCGCGGGCGTGCTCGTCTTCACCACAGCGCGCTTGACGTTCTCCAGCGCGAGCGCACGGTCAAGGTCGAGATTGACCTTGAGGAATCCTTCCTTTTCGCCGCGGTTGATCGCGAGAATCTGGTGGCTCTGCAGGCGGCTCATCGGCTGATCAAACTGATAATAAAGCCGATAGACCGAGTCCTCATCCTTTGCCGCCACGGAGCCGACCTTTGCGTTTTTCGCGATCACGTCACGCAGCTTTTGTCGGATGGCCGCATCGTCGGAAATCGTCTCCGCGATGATGTCCGATGCGCCCGCAAGCGCTTCTTCGACAGTATTGACGCCCTTTTCCGGGTCGATGAACGACTGCGCGAGCGCGTCCAGCGCGGGCAGCTCCTTGCCCTGCGCGAAGATCTGCGTGGCGAGCGGCTCGAGCCCTTTCTCCTTGGCGATGGTCGCGCGCGTGCGGCGCTTTTGCTTATACGGGCGGTATAGATCCTCCAGCACGGCGAGGGTTTTCGCCTCGTCGATCTGTTTGGAAAGTTCGTCCGTGAGCTTATCCTGTGCTGCGATGGATTTTTTAATCTCCTCGCGCCGCTCAGCAAGGTTTCTAAGATAGCTCAGCCGGTCGGCGAGGTCGCGCAGGGTGGTGTCGTCCATCGTGCCATGCATCTCCTTGCGGTAGCGCGCGATAAACGGAATTGTGTATCCTTCGTCGATGAGATCGACAACGTTCTTGACGTGGGTTTCGTTCTTGTCAAATTCTTTTGCGAGTAGTTGAATATGTGTTTCCATGCTTGCTCCTGTCGTTGCCGCGCGTAATCTTTTGCGGCGGTTCGCTCCAATTGGCGCCTCCTCCGGCGAAGTTCGGCGTATGGCTATTTTACCATAAAGCAACTGCGCGAGATAGAAAAAAAGCGCACGCCATTTCTTCGCGCGCGCAGCTCTCTTTTATGAAACGCGATGCGCGTTCTATCTCAATCCGA
>DNFZ01000037.1 GCA_003486785.1 Clostridiales bacterium
ACAAAGATTTTCCGAGCAAGGCATTTTGGAATCCATGGTCGATGATCGTGGGATCAACCGATATACCTTGCAAGAGAAGGAGCACCACCATTACTTGATATGCACGCAGTGTGGGCGCATCATTCGCTTCCCCTGCACCACTCACTATTGGAATGCCTTCGCCAAAGAGGCAAACTTTTCAGAAACCATGCATAAGCTAGAGGTTTATGGCATCTGCGCGAGCTGCAATAAATCAGCATTTGATAAAAGCTAGACCTCTCTCTTCATCTTCCCGATAGACTAGTAATCAACTTGCCTATTGACAAACCAAATCATTGCGTGATACTCTCCTTATTGCAATCCAGTTGCATTAAGGAGGTTTGCACCGTGAAAAAATTCTCACTCTTAGTTGTTGCCGCTGTCATGCTGCTTTCATTGGCTGCCTGCAAGTCTGCGGATGTCGCAGCGGAGCCGTCAGAATCCATCCCCGCGTTAACGGTAGCTGTTGGCATCGTTCCGGAAGCTGCGTTTGTTCAAGCCGTTGGTGGCGATCTTGTCTCAGTGGTCACCATGGTTCCTCCGGGATCAAGCCCCGCGAACTACCAGCCTACCGCCGCAGAAATGCAAGCGCTTTCGGACGCTTCTATCTATTTTACACTGCAAATGCCAACCGAGAAAGCCAATATTCTGCCAAAGCTTACCGACTTTAACCCCTCTATCCAGATCGTTGATCTGCAAAAGGCTACTGCCGAGGTGTATCCGTTGTTGAATGGAGCCGGAGAAGAAGTCGGTATCGAATCCATCGAAACCGCTGACCATCATCTGTGGCTTTCTCCCAAACGCGCCATGGTCATGGTGCAGACGATTGCCGACCAGCTCAGCGCGGTTGATGCGGGAAATAAGGACGCTTATCAGGCAAACGCCGCATCTTACATCGCACAGTTGAAGGATCTGGATGCCGAGATTCAGGCGGCCGTCTCAAAACTCGCCAACAAGTCGTTCCTGATCTATCATGCGGCCTATGGTTATTTTGCGCATGATTACGCTCTCACGATGGTTTCGCTCGAGAACGAGGGCAAACCAGCCACCACGGAGAGTTTGCAAGTCGTCATCGACTACGCCAAGCAAAACCAGATTACAACCGTGTTTTATCAGCAGGAGTTTGACGACAGCCAGGCTGCAACCGTTGCCGAAGAAATCGGCGGTGTGGTACAAAAAGTCGCCCCGCTCTCTATCGATTATATACAAGGGTTGAAAGATTTTGTTTCCGCTTTGTCAAATGCTGGGGAGTAACATGGTTCAAGATATCGCATTTACAAATGTTCGATATTGCTATGGAGAAGTTTGCGCCATCGTCGGCGCAAACTTCTCTTTGCCCGCAAAACAGCTCACCGTTCTAGTCGGCCCGAATGGCGGCGGCAAGAGCACGCTCATCAAGCTCATGGCAGGGCTCATGAAACCGGACGACGGCACGATAGCCGTACGTTCGGGCGTCGATATCGGCTATGTACCGCAGAGCAATTCATTCGACCCTTTCTTCCCGCTGACGGTCCGCGATTTGGTCCTGCAGGGCACGCTTTCAAACGCGATCAAGCCATTCCGGCGCTATACCGCCTCCCAGCGCGACAAAGCCGCTCTGGCGATTCAACGCGTCGGGTTGGAAGGACTGGAATCGCGCGGGCTTAGCCAGCTCTCCGGCGGGCAGCTCAAACGCGCGGTCATCGGCAGGCTACTCGCCTCGGATACGAGCATGATCGTGCTGGATGAACCGGACGCAAGTCTCGACATTGCGGCTGCCAAGGATCTCTATGCGATGCTATCTAGACTGAAAGCCGAAAAAACGATCGTACTAGCCAGTCACAATCTGGATGTTGCGCTCGAACTAGCGGATCAAGCGATCTATGTCAACAAGACCATGACCGTTTACCCCTCCGCCCGAACGCTAAAAGAAACTCTAAAAGGCGGAATTTCGCTATGATTGACGCAATATTGCACTATTCTTTTATGCGGAATGCGCTGTTTGCCGCTTTTCTCGCGAGCATTGTGACCGGCATCATCGGTACTATCGCCATCGAAAAAATGCTGGTCAGTATGTCCGGTGGCATTGCGCATGCGTCGTTTGGCGGCATCGGGATGGGGTATCTCTTGGGATTTGAGCCGATCTGGGGCGGATTACTCTTTGCCGTTGGCGCATCCTATGCCGTATGCAAGCTGCCCGAGCAGAGCCGTCTCAAGGCGGATACCATGATCGGCATTCTCTGGTCCTTTGGCATGGCGCTTGGCATCCTGTTTATCTCGCTCGCCCCCGGGTATATGCCGGATATGACGAGTTACCTGTTTGGCGATATCCTCACGGTATCCCGCAGCGCAATATGGACAATGGCTGNNCCATCTGGTGCTCTATCTCTTCGATGAGGAATATATGCGCGCGCGCGGCATGCGCGTAGGCCTCATGGAGTGGATCGTGTATCTGATCATTCCCATCGGCATCATTGTGTTGGTCAAGGTGGTTGGCATCATTCTGACCATCGCGCTTTTGACCATCCCCGTCTCAATTGCCAAGATGCGGTTCCGATCCATCGGAAAGGTGATCGTATCCGCGATGATCATCAGTTTTTTGTTTTGCCTGACCGGAATCACGCTGGCGTATTATCTCAATATCCCATCTGGTGTCAGCATCATCATCGTCAGTGCGACTGTTTATTTTTTAATGGCCATCCTGCGGGATCGCGTAAGAAAATGGAAACACCGGCGCATGAAGCACATACGCTCGTCTATCTAGTCCATTAAAAACATGCGGCGCTCCGGATTTAGAACGCCGCGTGTTTTTTTGTTTGGCTTTTTCTATAGCACTTTCTTTTGCGCTGTCATGGAGCGAAATTGGGAAGCAACCATGAAGGTGAAGAGAATCAGCAATCCGATATCTGTAATCGCAGGTGCAAAAAATACGCCTTGTACACCAAACTTGCCGATGTGCGACAACACCAGCGGGAAGAACGCAACCGCTTGCAAGCGAAGCAAAGCGCCGAAAATGTTCTGCCATGCCTCTCCGCCGTAGCGCGCTGCGCAATGCGTCGCTCCCAATCCTATGCGCATCGACAGGTCCCACCAATTCAGCTTAAAAACCCCTGAATGATCCGCGCTTCCGCTTCTTCTTCCGTCAGTCCAAGTGTGCGAAGTTTGAGTATCTGCTCGCCAGCGATCTTTCCGATGGCAGCCTCGTGAATCAATGCAGCGTCTGGATGGTTGGCGCAAAGCTTCGGCGCGGCATCCACGCTGGCTTCCCCGTCGATGATCGCGTCGCATTCGGAATGACCGCTGCAAGGCGCGTTGCCGATGATGGACGAGGTGTAGGACTGCCTGGAATGATCGCGCGCAACAGAGCGCGACACGATGTCCGCGGACGATCCCGCGCCGTTGAGTTCAACGATGAAGTCCGTCTCCGCGGTCTGTTCGGTCTCTGTTAATATGCGCTCGCGAATGCGCAGCTTCGCTCCTGCAGCTAGCGTAGCTTTGGTTTTACGAAGCGTTCGATCTACGCCACCAATCTGAACGGAGTCCATCTCAAGCACCGCATTTTCCGCAAGGGCGATCTCCGTCACCGGGTCGATGCAGCGCAAGCCCCGCCCTGCGCCGATGCCGATATGCTTTTCAATGTATGTTACATGCGCGCCGGGCTTGATGAAGAATCGATGGATTCCGCTGTGCCGCGTGGGTTCGCCGCTTTCCGTGTGAACGCCGCAGCCCGCAACGATGGTGACAAATGTATTGGCCGTAATGAAGAAATCGTTATAGACAAGGTCATCAACGCCGCCATGCGTTACGCAGGCTGGTATATACACAGTTTCGTGATCGGTTCCAGGCAAAACATGAATCTCCAAGCCGGGCTCGCCTTCTTTTGTTCTGATCGCAATGTGTTCGCTGGACTTTCGCGCAACGCAGCAGCCATTCTCGCGGACATTGTAAGCTCCGTCGAAGTGCCCTGCATCTTCCGAAAGCTGCTTGAGCATTGCCCGCGTAATCTCATTCATAAAAAATCTCCTCCTGTTTGCAACAGGCTGCCGCTACGCCGCCCTGCGCAAGTACCCGCCGCATCATGTCTTCCTTACTGCCCACAGCCTCTATGACACCATTCGAAAGCAGAACGATTTCATCGGCGATATTCAGTATCCGCTCCTGATGCGAAATGATGATCAGCGTACCCTGTAACGCACCGCGCATTTCATGGAATACGGAGATCAGGTTCTTGAAGCTCCAAAGATCAATACCTGCTTCCGGTTCATCAAAAATAGTCAAGCGCGTGTGCCGCGCCAGAACCGATGCAATTTCAATACGCTTGATCTCCCCTCCGGAGAGGGTTGCGTTCACCTCGCGGTCGAGATAATCCTTGGCGCAGAGTCCAACTCGCCCCAGCACATCGCATAACTGTTCCTGGCTCAACTTGTCCGCTGCGGCAATCTCTATCAGCTGGCGGACCGTAATGCCTTTGAAGCGGACCGGTTGCTGAAACGCAAAACTTAGCCCTTTTTTTGCGCGCTGTGTCACGTCAAGTTCCGTAATGTCTCTCGCATCCAGAAAAAACTGCCCGGAAGATGGCGTTTCCATGCCCGCGATAATGCGCGCAAGCGTCGTCTTGCCCCCGCCGTTCGGTCCGGTGATCACAACGAGCTTTCCTTCTGAAATGTCGAGATTCACGTCGTTTAGCACCGGTTTTCCGTCCGGCGCGCTCCAAGAAATATGTTCCAGTCTAATCAAACCAATCACCTCAAATCACTTCGTGTCTTGCTTTGTCAGTCGAATGTGTCAGATGTTCACCTCTGATTCGCATCAAACGCTTGGTTCGGCCAGGAATTACTGCCGCTCGCGCAATGTGATCACTTTGACCATCTTGAACCGATCCGAAATGCGCATGCTCCACCATGTTATCCATTTCAAGCTGTTTTTTCGCAGAACAACGTCAAACATCATGCGCTCGTCGAGCACTTTTGATCGTGTCGAAATAGAACGCGCCAAAGCGTCCGCATGATCGAGCGAGAACAGCATCTCCGCATCGGTCTTGCCCATTTTTTTCATGTAGTGCTTGGTTCCGCGCATGCCGAAGGAGGAGACCGCGTCAAACACGAGCGTCGCTTCTCCAAACCCGAACAAGCTCCGCATCAGCGCCATCACACTCTGCGTGTCGAAATAGTAAAACAGTCCGGACGCGATCACGAGATACGGCCCTTTACTCGGCGACTTGACCCGCTCAATCCAAGCAGGATCAAACATGGAAAACGCCAGGTGCTCTTCATAAGCACACGGGACGATCAGCGTTTCTCGCAGGGCGATGACCTCCGGCAAATCGAGTGAAAACCATCTGGTTTTTCCGTTGCCGTTCCTTTGCGCAATCGTTTCCAGCCCGCAGCCCAAATTGATCACCGCTCCTTCAGGATTCTGCGATAAAAACCGCTGTATCGCAAGATCAACCTGGCGCGAACGGACGGCGCTGGCGAGCAGCGTGTATTCACTCTCCCCTGTAACCAGTTGCGCGTCTTTTGGCAGACGCGGCAGCAGCGCGAGCGCGGAAGCAACATAGAGGATTTCCGGATGGTGTTTGGAGGCAAAGATTCACCCGCGCAGCGGGATATACAGTGTTTCGAAACAGGCGTCAGTTCCTTAAGGCTTGCCCTCTCCTTCTATGCTATTCGATGCGTCTAGACTTCCGGCGGTTTGTGGCAGAAAAAGCAAGCCATCGACTTCATGGTGCTGATCGTGCCGTTTACATACGAGCCCATCAGCCGCGCTTTGAGTGAATCCAGTGTTTCAAATGGCGGTGTGAAATATCTCTTTGGAACGTAAAAGTGACGAATCATCCAGTCGGTTCGCGCACATTCCCCCGCAATATAGAAGCATCCGCAGAAGATGCCACCCGGCTTGAGCACGCGGAATATCTCGCTGTAAGCGCGCTCTTTATCCGGGAACGCATGAAACCCGTTTAAACTCAACACAAGATCAAACGAATCGTCCTCAAACGGAAGCGCGCCGACATCACCCTGTGTAAACGAAACGTTCTTGAGCCCGCTCCGGTCCGCGCGTTGCCGTGCAAACGCGATCATATCCTCCGAGTAATCCAGGCACTGCACCTGCGCTTCGGGCAGCGATTCGTAGATCGGCATGCTGATTACGCCGGTGCCAACCGGCACCTCAAGCATCCGCCCCGAAAAATCGGAGGGGATTCCGCGCAGCGCTTCAGCCAGATACGCTTCGTTCTCCCGCCAACCCATCGCCCAAACGACGCGGCAAACGAGCTTGCCCGGTAGCGAAGAGCAAGTGATCATGCCGTCATAGAAGCGCGACGCGCTTGCAACGGATCGATAAGCGCCGCGAATTTCCTTTGATCGTAATAACGTTTGTTCCATTAGATCCCCCATATGTTCCGCTCGATTTCTGCACAGTTATTATTTCCTGTATTATGGTTTAATGCATCTAACTCATTATAGCACTGAAATCGATTTGATCAATCAGCATTATGTGGCATTTGTGTCGATCTGCTTCAAGCATGACCAGACGAACGGTTTGCAGCATAGAAAACAGTGAAATAAACGTTTGATGCGCAGTTGTGATGCCGCTATAATCCAGTAACAGCTTCTAACCATCTATCCTTTTTCGTGCATTGTG
>DNFZ01000020.1 GCA_003486785.1 Clostridiales bacterium
CTGCGTTGATCCATCATAGCGGTAAACACATTCACACTGCTCGTGTCGAGATACCAAATCTGATCTCCCGCAACGAGTCCGCTGGTTATTTCCGCATAAATGCCGTCGGAGAGGCCGGTGGTGATGTCTCTGCGCTCATATGCGCCGTTTGCCGCCAGCACGGTAACATAGGTTCCGGAGAAGTCCTCGTTGATGCGGTTGACCGGCAACAGCGGCACATTTTCCTTCTTCGCGGTCAAGATCACCGCGCTGCCGTTCATGCCAACCAGCAGGCGCGCGTCAAACCCAAGCGTCACTTCGATGGGGTAGGTGGTGATGCTGCCGCCCACCGCGCCGATGCGGGAGATATGGGTAACGCTCGCTGCAAAGACCTCGCCGGGATATGCATCGAGCGTGACGCTCGCGCTCTGGTTCAGCGCCGCCAAACCGATGTCCAGCTCATCTGCGTCGATAATGAGCTTCACCGCACCGCCTGTGTGTAAAACCAGCGCTTCCGTCAAGCCATCGCTCGCTGTGGACGCGGGCGCATCGGTATTTTCTGCGATCATGACCTCGCTGACAAACCCGTCAACCGGGGCGATCACGCGCGGATCCTGCAGATAACCCATCAGCAGGGCATACAGCGCGGCTTTCTCGGCTCGATTGGAAAACGTGGTGATGTAGCTTGCGCCGGAAGGTGCGTTTTCCAGAGAGAAGAGCTTGCTGCCAGCGTAGACAAAATCGTTTTCCTTCATCTTCACATCGGTGATTTCGCCGCCTGCAGCGACGACCGCAACGGGCGCGTGGATGTCCAGCATGCCTTCACCGAGCAGCGTTTCGCCATCGAAAACCTGCGCGATGGCGCGATACGGCGTGCCTTTGTCCGTCAGCGTAACCAGGTAGCCGTCCGCAGTTTTTTCAGCAAGGATACCCTTTGCTTTGCCGCCATCCCAGCATACGGTAACTTTGCTGTAGAGCGAAAGCTGCGCATCGGTAACGATCGGCACCATCATTTTCTCGTCCGTCGAAATCAGCGCAAGTGCGCCATATTCGCTCATCAACGCGCGCACGTCGTCGCCGGTTTTGGCGGGCAGATATTTCACGCGTCCGCGCACAGGCGCATCCACCTGGGTTACCTTGCTGCGGGAAGCAATCTGCTGATCGAGCGATGCAATCTCGGTTGCCAGCTCGGCTGCAAGATCGTTCAGGGAGTCGACATTCAGCGTGGCGAGCACATCGCCCGCCTGCACCGCGTCTCCGGCTTTTACTTCGACGCGCTCCACGCGCACGCCGCCGGGCAGCTTGAGTGTTTCGCTGTCCGCCGCGGAGAGGCGGCCGCTACCGGTGATCGTCCGCTCAACCGTGCCGTTTTCCACCGTATAGGAGAGATAGACAGCCTGGGTTGCGCGCCGAGCAGCATTGTTTAAGAGCAGCACGCCGACCACGATGGTGATAACCACCGCGAGCAGCACCCAAAGCCAAGCGCGGGATTTCTTCTTTTTTGTCTGCATGGGTTAGGATTCCTTTCCGTCTTCGCTCCGGGCTCAGCCGGAGCAGGGCATTTCTTTCGTTTTCGCGCCTATCATAGCGATCCAATGTGAACCGAACAGAAACTGCGTCCTGCGCAATGTGTCATTTTCGTGAACCCCGCCGTCGCGTTGCGCTCAGAGCGGAAGCCTTACGGAAAACTCCGTCCCTGCGCCCTCTTCACTGCTGCAGCGGATCTCACCGCCATGCAGCGCAACCACGCGGCGCGCGATGGAAAGCCCCAGCCCGTTACCGGAGACAGCGTGCGAGGCATCACCTTGGTAAAACTTATCGAATATATGCCGCTGCGCTTCCTGAGATATGCCGTATCCGTCATCCCGGATGACAAACACGACGCTATCGTCGCCCTTCTTCAGCCGGATATCGACACAGCCGCCCTCGGGCGTAAACTTGACCGCATTGTCGATGAGATTGAGCCACACCTGACTGAGCAGCTCCTCGTCGCCTTCGATTAGCACCTCGTCCAGCTCGACGTTAAACTGGAGCTTGCGCTGCTCCCACTTGTTTTCAAACAACAGCGCACAGCGTCGCACCTGCTCGGTCAGATCAAAGCGCGCGCGGTCCGCCAGAATGGCCTGCTTTTCCACGCGCGAGAGATTGAGCACATTGGTCGCAAGCTGGGCAAGCCGCGAGGACTCGTGAATGATGATGTCGAGATATTCGTTTCGCTGCTCGGGCGTCAGGTCGTCATGCTTGAGCTCCTCTGCGAATCCTTTGATCGACACGATCGGCGTTTTAAACTCATGCGAGAAATGATCGACAAAGTCCGCGCGCAGCATCTCAATGCTGCCAAGCTCCTCCGCCATGCGGTTGAAACTCGTCACGAGATCCGCAAACGATCCATCGCCGGGAAAGCGTAAACGAACGGAAAAATCGCCGCCTGCCAGCCGGTTTGTCGCATCGATCACACGGCGGATCGGTTTGAGCGGAAAACGGCTGATCATAAAGGAGACCACCGTGCCGACCACCACGCTGATGATGAGCAGCAGGAAGATGGGCAGCATCGGTTCCTGCCGCGAGAGCTTCGTGATGTTGAGCGCGTTGATGCGGATGAGCAATATGCCAAAGACGATGATGACGAGCGAGGTGATCAGCAAAATTAAAAAAACGACAGCCGAAAACAGCGCGGTCAACCCAAAGCGTCGATGTAGGTCTTTTTTTTGCTGCGTCATGCTTTTTTCACCGCCTTATAGCCCAAGCCGCGCACGGAGACGAGCTCAAACTCCGGGTAGCGCTCAAAGCGCCTGCGTAAACGGTTGATGTGTACGTTGACCGTGGTATCCCCGCTCTCAGATTCCATTCCCCATATTTCGTCCATCAGCTGAATGCGGGTGAAGATCTTGTCGGGATAAGAGAGCAGTTTATAGAGCAGATAAAACTCCTTTTGCGGCAGCGTTTGCCGCTCCTCGCCGCGCGAAACCGTCAGCGCGTCATAGTCCAGCTCCAGCTCGCCGATGACAAGCTTTCGCTCGCTGACGATGCGGGAGCGCCGAAGCAGCGCCTTGATTCGCAGCAGCATCTCCTCCGTGTCGACGGGTTTTGTCATGTAGTCGTCCGTACCGGCAAGAAATCCCCTCTTCTTGTCCGCGGGTAGCTGCTTTGCGGTAACCATCAAGATCGGTATCGCGTTTCCTGCGGCACGCAGCTCGCTCGTGAGCGCATAGCCATCCATACCGGGCATCATGATGTCCAGCACGATCACGTCCACGTGATGCGTGTCCATCCGCGCGAGCGCTTCCTCCCCATTGCACGCAGTCAATACGGAATACTCCGCGCGCTCCAGCACGGCTTTCATGAGTTTTCTTGCGTTGGTGTCATCCTCGACGACGAGCACGTGAAACATGGTTTCCCCTCGTATGTTTGCGTGGTTCTGAGAAACAGTGTCGTCCTTGGCAGAGAGAGAACGGCAAAGGGGGCGCAAGTGCTGCGCCTGATACAATCAGTATATGCCGAAACATGAACCAAAGAAAAACTCGCGCGCTTGCTCGAAGCGATCAGCCGTGTAACCCAGCCGCCTGCCGATCCATGTTTTCCACCACGATATCGAAGATATCGCCGAGCGAAGCGCAGTAGGCGAGGATCTCCCACGGGCGATTGGTGTGAAAATGGATCTTGATCAGCGACTCGTCGCCGACCGCAAGCAGGCTGTCGCCCTCGAAGTTTGCGGTGATATGATCGAAAATCTCGTCCTCGTTGA
>DNFZ01000088.1 GCA_003486785.1 Clostridiales bacterium
CCGCCGATGCAGCCGCCCGGGCAGGCCATGACTTCGATGAAGTGATAGTCCGCCTCGCCTCTTCTGACCATCTCGAGCAGCTGGAAGGCGTTCTCCGTGCCGCTGGTGACCGCAACGCGCACCTTGGTGCCCGCGAGATCATACTCCGCCTCCTTGCAGTCTGCCACGCCGCGGACCTCGGTGAAGTCCAGGTTGTCGAGCGGTTTGCCGGTGACGATCTCGGCAACGGTGCGAAGCGCCGCTTCCATAACGCCGCCGGTTGCGCCGAAGATGTGGCCCGCGCCCGACGCAACGCCCAGCATGGGATCGAAATCCTCGTCCGCCAGCTCGGCGAAGCGAATGCCGGAGCGCTTGATCATGTTGGCAAGCTCGCGCGTGGTGAGCGAAACATCGACATCCGGCACGCCTGCGGCGGCCTCGTTGTCACGCGTGCACTCAAATTTCTTCGCGGTGCAGGGCATGATGGACACGACGAACAGATCTTTCGGATCGATGCCCATCTTCTCGGCGTAATAGGTCTTCACCAGCGCGCCGAACATCTGCTGCGGGCTCTTGCAGCTAGAGAGGTTTTCGATCATATCCGGGAAGTAATATTCGCAGAACTTAACCCAGCCCGGTGAGCAGGAGGTAATCAGCGGCAGCTTGCCGCCGTTTTGCAGGCGGTTTAGCAGCTCGGTTCCCTCTTCCATGATGGTGACGTCCGCGGCGAAGTCCACATCGAACACCTTATCAAAGCCGAGTCTGCGAAGCGCCGCCGCGAGCTTGCCCTGCACATTGGTGCCGATCGGCATGCCGAAGCATTCGCCGAGCTGCACGCGGACGGAGGGCGCGGGGGCGACGATGACGTGCTTGGTCTTGTCGGCAAGGGCATCCCAAACGATGTGGGTGTCGTCGCGCTCGGACAGCGCGCCCGTCGGACAGACGGAGATGCATTGGCCGCAGTTGATGCAGGGCGTCTCGTTGAGCGGCATATCAAATGCGCTGCCAACGTGTGTATCAAACCCGCGCTCGTTGGTGCCGATGACGGCGACGTGCTGATTCTGTCCGCAGACCGCAACGCAGCGGCGGCAAAGGATGCACTTGCTGTTGTCGCGCACAAGGTGCGGGGCGCTGCGCTCATACTGTGGCTTGAGGTCTTCGTTGCCCATGTATTTGTATTGATCTACGCCATATTCGTGGGCAAGCGTCTGCAGTTCGCAATCCGGGCTGCGATCGCAGCTCAGGCAGTCCATGCGGTGGTTGCTCAAAATGAGCTCGAGCGTGGTCTTTCTTGCTTCGCGCAGCTCCGGCGTGTTGGTCTGAATCTCCATGCCGTCCGCCACCTGCTGCACGCAGGCCGCCGCGTGGCCGCGTACGCCCGTCGCCTGCACGAGGCAGATGCGGCACGCCGCGATGGCGTTGATCTTGCGCAGATAGCACAGCGTCGGGATGCGGATACCCGCAACGTGGGCCGCTTCCAGAATGGTTGCATCGGCGGGAACCTTTGTTTCGATCCCGTTTATCTTGACTGTTACCTGATCCATGTTCCTGCCTCCTTACTTCTTGGAAATGGCGCTGAATTTGCAGTTATCCATGCAGGCGCCGCATTTGATACATTTGCTCTGATCGATGACGTGCGGCTCCTTCACCTTGCCTGCAATGCAGCTCACGGGGCACCTGCGTGCGCAGAGCGTGCAGCCCGTGCACTTGGCGGGGTCTATCACATACTGCAGAAGCTTTTTGCAAACGCCCGCCGGGCAGCGCTTGTCGACCACGTGCGCCATATACTCATCCTTGAAATACTTGAGCGTGGAGAGCACGGGGTTGGGCGCGGTCTGGCCCAGGCCGCAGAGCGCGTTGTTGATGATGTAGTGGCAGAGCTCTTCCATCTTGTCGAGATCCTCGAGCGTGCCGTTGCCCTCGGTGATCTTGTTGAGCATCTCGAGCAGGCGGCGCGTGCCGATGCGGCACGGGGTGCACTTGCCGCAGCTCTCATCCACCGTAAACTCGAGGAAGAAGCGCGCAACGTCCACCATGCAGTTGTCTTCGTCCATGACGATGAGTCCGCCGCTGCCCATCATGGAGCCGATGGCCTTGAGGTTTTCATAGTCGATCGGCGTATCCAGGTGCTCCGCGGGGATGCATCCGCCCGAAGGTCCGCCGGTCTGCGCGGCTTTGAACTTCTTGCCGCCGGGGATGCCACCGCCGATTTCAAAGAGAATCTGACGCAGCGTGGTGCCCATCGGAATCTCGACAAGGCCGGTGTTGTTGATCTTGCCGCCGAGCGCGAAGACCTTCGTGCCCTTGCTGCACTCTGTGCCCATCGAGGAGAACCATTCGGCTCCCTTGACGATGATCTGCGGAATGTTGGCGAGGGTTTCCACGTTGTTGATGATGGTGGGTTTGCCAAAGAGGCCCTTGACCGCCGGGAACGGGGGCTTGTTGCGCGGCTCGCCGCGGTTACCCTCGATGCTGGTCATCAGCGCCGTCTCTTCGCCGCAGACGAACGCGCCCGCGCCAAGGCGGATGTCGATATCAAAATCGAAGCTGGTGCCGAAGATGTTTTTGCCGAGCAGGCCGTATGCGCGCGCCTGATCGATGGCGATCTTGAGGCGCTTGACCGCGATGGGATACTCCGCGCGGACATAAATATAGCCGTGTGTGCCGCCGATGGCATAGCCCGCGATGGCCATCGCCTCGAGCACCGCGTGCGGGTCGCCTTCGAGCACAGATCTATCCATAAACGCGCCGGGGTCGCCCTCGTCCGCGTTGCAGATGACGTATTTTTCATCCGAAGCGTTGTTTGCTGCGAACTGCCATTTCGTGCCGGTTGGGAAGCCTGCGCCGCCGCGGCCGCGCAGCCCGCTGGCCTTGATGATGTCGATGACCTGCTGCGGCGTCATCTCGGTGAGCGCTTTGCCCAGCGCAAGATAGCCGTCCAGCGCGATGTATTCATCGATCTCTTCGGGGTTGATCACGCCGCAATTGCTCAGCGCAATGCGCATCTGGCTCTTATAGAACGGCGTCTCGGAAAGCGAGGTTACGCCGTGGGGCATCTCTTCCGTCTTGGGGTTGTAGACGAGGCGCTCGACCGGACGGCCCTTGAGCAGGTGCTCGCTGACAATCTCGGTGACATCCTCTTCCGTCACGCGGCTGTAGAATGTACCCTCCGGGTATACGATCATGATCGGGCCCAATGCGCAGAGGCCGAAGCATCCGGTCTGGACTACCTTGATCTCCTCGTCGAGACCCTGTTTCTTGAGCTCGTTTTCGAGGTGCTCGCGAATCGCGGGGCTGCCGCTGGACGTGCAGCCGGTGCCGCCGCATACTAATACGTGTGAACGAATCATTGGTTACTCCTCCGCCTATTTCTCACCGATCGTGTATTCGTAAACGGGCTTGCCGCCCTTGATGTGCTCGCTGACAACCTGCTTTGCTTTTTCGGGCGTCATCTTGACATAGGTGACTTTTTCCTTGCCCGCTTCAAACACTTCCACGATAGGCTCAAGGCGGCAAATGCCGATGCAGCCCGTCTGCGAAACGGTTGCCTTTTCGCTCACGCCCTGCTTTTCGATCTCTTCCACCATGGCGCTGAGCACCGGGCGCGCGCCGGCGGCGATGCCGCAGGTCGCCATGCCAACGACGATGCGAATCTCGTTGTGTCCCTCGCGGAGCGCAACCTTGCTCTTGCTTCTCTCGCGAATCTCTGCCAGTTCCTGCAATGATTTCATGTTCTTCGTTCCTTCCTCACTCATGTTGATCCAAAGATTGATCCCAAAGTTTTCTGCTGATTCCACCCGGACAGTATTTCCGCCCGCGCGGTGATATATAACAAAAGCAATTCTGCTCATGTGACGCTGTTTGAGCGGCGCTCTTGCCGCAGGCTCACGATTCCCCGTTTAAAAACTCTCTCGCCCAGGCAAGTACGTCCGGACTGTTGAGCGGGACCTCATCCCCCAGCACCTCCCGCATCTCGTCGGTACTCAGCCGCTGCTCTCCCGCCTCTGTTTGATAGACGTACGTGAGAGAAAGATCGGGGTTGCCCTGTATCAGCGTGAGTATACTCTCTGTGATATCCCCCATCGGCGCGCAATCCACATGCGCGGTATCAAACGCAGCCGTCACGGTGGTGCCGTGCGTGTCCCCTTCGTTTGCCGCCTGATGCGACTCGATCGAGAACGTCCCCCCCGTCTGCTCCGCCGCCATCTTAAACAGCGGCAATCCCATGCCGACTTTTCTCGTCGTGCGCGTGGTGGTAAAGGGGTTTGCGGCCTCTGCCGCAAAAGCGGGGCTCATGCCCGTGCCGTCGTCAGATATCGTGATCGTGAGCCAGTTGTTGCGCTTTTCGAGCGTAATCTCCACGCGGCTCGCGCTGGCCTTGATCGAATTCTGCGCGATATCGAGGATATTGAGCGAGAGTTCCTTCATAAGATACCTCCGCGCTCCTGTTCGCTTAGCCAGTCGATCAGCGCGTCCCGTACTTCCTGCGCGCCGGCTCCGCGCTCGCACTTCAGGTAGAGCGGAAACCCCGGCTCGGCAATCTCCCAAAGCCTGTGCGCATCCGAGGAGACGATTGCGCGCTTGGCGCATAAAATTGGATGCTCCTGTGTGAGTGCGGCCAGGTTTGCCGCGTCTCGCACCTCTACGGCGGAGAACTCCGGCTCTTCCGGCACGCCGCCAAGCACGGAGAGCATGCCGTTTGCCTCGCGGTCGATGTGCGCGGGGATTGCCGCGCCGCGGTGCGCCCGGCAAAGATGCGCCGCAGCCTCCAGCGAGAGGGTGGTCGCGTTGACGAGGAGGAATGCTTCCTCGCCGCAGGGTTCGTCGTCCTTATCGATCAAGAGCTGATGCCCGAAGATCTCCGGCCGGTTTTTGATCCGGACGCGTTGCTCGTCCACCGCCGCCCAAAAGGCGGTTGCATCCAATAGCGTTCGAAAGAGGCACAAAAGATGTACGTCTTCGCTCGTGGTGAGCTCCATGCCAGCAACCGGCGTTACGCCATACGTTTTGCACGCGGCGAAGAGCGATTCGCAGTTGCCGCAGGTGTTGTGATCCGTCAGCGCGATGATATCCAGGCCGTTGAGCTTGGCCACGCCCGCAATGTTGCCCGGCGTCATCTCCTCGTCCCCGCAGGGGGAGAGGCAGGAGTGTATGTGTAAATCGCACCGAAACGCGCTCATAGCAGCCGGCTGACCGCGGCGGCAAGCGCAAAGGCGGAGGATTCGCTGCCCAGCAGGTTAACGCCCTTTTCCTGGGCCAAGTCCGAAACGCCCGCATCCGGCACGACGCCTTCGCAGAGGATGATGCAGCTCACGTCCGCAAGCGTCGCCACCGCCACGATGTTGGGATTGCTCATGATGGTCAGCCACGCGTCGTCCGCCTCGGCTCTGCCCATCACCCAGCTCAAAAGATCGCCCGCATATCCGCCGCGCACTTGCTTTTCGCCTTGCGGCAGGGCAAACGCGGTGAGGTTGAGCGCTTCTTTCAGGCTAAGCACCGTCATACTTTCTCCTCCTCGGGACACTTGGCAAGCTCCTGTATTCGCTCGCGCATGTACACGATGCATTCGTCCACACTGCGCCCGCCGAGCACAACGTCCTCGGCAAACGCGCGGCATGTAGGCGCCCCGCAGGAGCCGCAGTCCAGCGCGGGCAGAGAGGAGGCAAGGGTTTCGATCTCGCTCATCTTCTGCATCGCTGTGGTTAAATCTTCGTCAAACTTGCCAACCGGTCGATATTCGAGGTCTTTTGGGAAGAGGATTTCTTCCGGATAGCCCTCGGTATCGTCCTTTTCCAATCGATTCTGCGATACCGGCAAATAGCGTCTGAGCGCCTGGAGCCGTACCCGCGCGATGTAAGGGTTTTCCACCGTCGCCACCCCGCCGACGCAGCCGCCGGGGCAGGCGTTGAGCTCTACAAACTGCAGCATCGGGAAGTGCCCGGTCTCGATTTCGTCCAGCACGCGGATAACGTTTTCAATTCCGTCCGCCGCGAGATACTTATCGTTGAAGAGCGCGCTCGCCTCTCCGCCGGTGCTCGCCCAGCTCATGCCGATCATGCCGCTTTGGCTGTTCGTCCTGGGCGCTACGTTTTTCTTCATCACGCCGATGAGCTTGAAGTAGATATCGCTCATGGAGACGACATAGTCCACATGGCTCTTTTCGCCTAAAAATCCGTTTTTGACATAGCTCGCCTTTGCCGGGCACGGGGATATGAACACCACCGCGATATCCTCCGCTTTGAGCGAGGGATTCTTTTGCAGCGCTTCTTCCCGCGCAATCTTCCCGGCCAGCTCTATGGGCGGCATCATGGGGATGACGTGGTCGCAAAGATAGGGAAACCGCAGCGTGATGAGCCGCACGACAACGGGACAGGCGGAGTTGATCACGGGATAACTGACGTTCTCATCATTCATATAACGGCGCGTGTATTCGGTGACGATCTCCGCGGCGCGGGCTACCTCAAACACGTCGTCAAAGCCGATGTCCAACAGCCCCTGCAGGACATAGTCCACGTCTTCCAGATCCACAAACTGCCCGTAAAACGACGGCGCGGGGAGCGCGATGCGAAACTTCTTTGCGTCGATGTCTTCAAAACGATCGAAGATGGCTTTCTTCGCCTGATAGGGGCAGCGGCGGATGCACTCGCCGCAGTCGATGCAAACATCCGAATTGATCACCGCGTGGCCATCGCGAATGCGAATGGCTTCGGTCGGGCAACGCTTGAGGCAGTTGGTGCAGCCTTTGCATTTCTCGATATCGAGCGAAACCGAATGCTTGTATTGCTTCATGCGCTTCCTTCGCCTTTCCGCAAGCCTGCTTTGGATCCGGCGCCGTTGTCGGGAGCCCGCCTGCGTCTTCTGCCGGCGCGCCGCTGCAAAAAGATCGCGCGCGCCTGTATATGCGGCAAAATGGATGATCGAACGTTATTTGCCTGTTTCGGATGTGTCTTTGTCCGGCTGTTTTGTGTGGTTGATATACACCTTCATGGTCACGGTCGTGCCCTTTTTGAGCACGGTTTCTATCTTCATCTCATCCGTATAGCGCTGCATGTTCGGCAGGCCCATGCCAGCGCCAAAACCCAGCGCGCGGATGTTGTCGGGCGCTGTTGAATAGCCTTCCTGCATCGCGAGGTCGATATCCGGTATGCCGGGGCCGGAATCCGCGAGAATGATGGTGATGCAGTCGGTCTCCACGCAAACATCGGCACTGCCGCCGCGCGCATGCACGACCATATTGATCTCGCCCTCATACATGGCGATGGACACCCGGCGGATCGTCTCCGCATCGAACCCCAGCTGACGAAGCTTTCGCTTGACCTCGACGGAAGCCGCGCCTGCGGAAGTAAAGTTGTCTCCGTCTACGTCGTAATGAAACCTGAGCGCCTCAGCCATCTCAACAGGCCTCGTTGCCCAGGCCGCTTGCGTAGAGCTTGCCACAGGCTTCATACATACGGCTGCCGCTCGCAAGCACTGCGATATGGTGCTCCCGGGCGAGCTCCAGCATCTCCGGCGTGGGGCGCTTGCTGCGGACAAAGACGACGCAGCGCATGTCCATCATCATAGCGGTTCGGATCACCTGCGGGTTGACAAGCCCGGTCACCAGTACGCCCTGATCTTTGACATAAGCGAGCACATCGCTCATCATGTCGCTTCCGCAGGCACTCTGCACCTCTTCATCGAGCAGGGCCTCTCCGCAGAGCACATCCGCGCCGAGCAGCGATGCGATTTCACGAATCTTCATTCGATTCCGTCCCTTCGTTTCGGTTCCGTCGGCGAGTGCATATCGCCCTCTCGGGCGGGAAACACGTTAGTTATACTTGGCGAGAATGCCCTTGATATCCGCGTTTACAAGGCGTCCGTATACGTCCTCGTCCACCACGATAACAGGCGCGAGGCCGCAGCAGCCAAGGCAACGGGTGGCTTCGAGCGTAAACACGCCGTCCGGCGTGGTGCCGCCGGCTTTGACGCCAAGCTGTTTTTCGAGCTCTTCCAGGATATCTTGCGCGCCTTTGACGTAACAAGCCGTGCCGAGACAGACCGCGATGCGGTGCTTACCCGTGGGGTTGAGCGAAAACTGCCCGTAAAAAGTGACGACCTGATAGACTTCCTCAACCGAAATGCCAAGGCCTTCTGCGATCTTGGTCTGCACCTCGATGGGCAGATAGCCGTAGAGCTCCTGCGCCAGCTGGAGCACGGGCATCAGCGCGCCCGGCAAATCCTTGTTGTCCGCGATGATCTGTAAAAGCTGTTTCTCCTGCTCCTGCGTTCCGCGAAATGGAACGACAGTTTTCTGCTTTGCCATACTCTTCCTCCTCGGCGTGATTCAAAAAACCGGCGCGGGGCCGGCATAAGCCAAGGTGAATTATACCATAGCAATATTATTTAGGAAAGCTGAAAATCGATTTTTTAGCCGAAATCCGTCATGTTTTATCGATTTTCTTGTATTTATTGATCCCTTTGACAGACTTTGCCAGTGCGCCTATAATAGAGATGCGCCCGTTTACAGTTTCCCGTTTGTTTTGGCGCACCGGATCGTTTTTTTGCGGCTAGGACGGGTTGTACGGACAACCAGACGTCTTTTTTCGTGCCATTGCGCGCGCTGCCGCGAGCGGAACACCGCTGTTCAGTGGCATGACAAAATGCGTAAAGCGGTGCCATTGCGCACACTGCCGCGAGCGAAACATATTGAAAGGAGACCCTTGGTTTTCATGCGAATTCTCGTCACCGGAGGCGCCGGATACATCGGCAGCCACACCGTGCTGGAGCTCTTGGACGCGGGCTACGACGTGCTGATTGCCGATAATTTTATCAACAGCAAGCCCGCGGCGCTTACGCGCCTGCGAACGCTGGCAAGCAGGCCCTTTCAATTTGAAGAGGTCGATCTGACGGATGCCGCGGCGACGGACGCGCTCTTTGACCGCAGCCAAATCGACGGAGTGATCCACTTCGCGGGCTTAAAGGCCGTCGGCGAGAGCGTGCAGATGCCGCTGGAATACTACCGGAACAACTTGACCTCCACATTCAATCTACTGCTCTCGATGCAAAAGCACGGCGTGGAGCGCTTTGTCTTTTCCAGCAGCGCTACGGTCTACGGCGACCCGGCCAGCGTGCCGATTCGCGAGGACTTCCCGCTCTCGGCAACCAATCCCTACGGACGCACGAAGCTGATGATCGAAGAAATGCTGCGCGACGTTTCGATTGCCGCGCCGCAGATGCGCATTTGCCTGCTGCGATATTTCAATCCTGTAGGCGCGCACGTCTCCGGCATAATCGGCGAAGACCCGAACGGAATTCCGAACAACCTGATGCCCTTTATCGCGCAGGTCGCGGTGGGCAAGCTGCCTGCGCTGCGTGTGTTTGGCAGCGACTACGCAACCCACGACGGCACGGGTGTGAGGGACTA
>DNFZ01000219.1 GCA_003486785.1 Clostridiales bacterium
CAAAGATATTGCTCGCGCGGTATTCTTTTGCGATGTCTTTGCGCTTTTCCTCGCTCAAAATGGGCTCCCATTCCTTGAGCGTGTAGAGCCAGTTCGCCTTTGCCTTGTGCATATTGAAATAGAGCTTCTCAAAATCGATGTCGAGCTTGAGCGCACTGTCCACGCCGAGCTTTTCTAAGTTGATCTCTTTTTTCAGGCTCGTGTTGATGCCGTCGAGGAAGCCAGCAAACTCCGCAACGCTCATGTTGAAGCGATCGGAAAGCTCCGCGTGCGTGCCGACAAGCTTGCCCGTGTTTTCGGTCAAGATCGCGCGGTAGGCCTCGGTTTCTTTTTCAAAGTAGGCGTTCCAGAAAGCATCGTGCTCGGGCTGCTGGCGCTCGGTCTCGGTCATTTGCTTCCATTGTTCATACGGTTTCATGTCTCGTTCTCCCTGTCCAGTGTTTGTTGTATGTCGTTGTTCCATAAAAGCAGCGCGCCCTCGCCCGTGTCGGAATAATATCCTGGGCGAAAGCCGTTTTGTTGAAAATTCAATCCCGCATACAGATGCTGGGCAACCATGTTGCTCTCGCGTACCTCCAGCGTCATCCGCTCCGCGCCATGCTTGACAGCATGGCGCATCATGGCTATCATCAGCCGCCTGCCCCGTCCCGATCCGCGATATTCCGGCATGATGGCGACGTTGGTGACGTGCGCCTCCTCAAAGAGCAGCCACATGCCGCCGTAGCCGCAGATGACCCCGTCCGCCTCCATCACCAGATAATGCGCAACGTCGTTTCTGAGCTCCCCCGCGATCGCAAGCTTTGACCACGGCGAGCGAAAACAGATGCATTCGATCTCGTGCACGTGGCTCACGTCCGCGCGCTCCATCGGGCGAATCACTTCCAGCGCCATCGTTACGCCTCCATGGTGGAAAATTGGCTCAGCTGCGCACGCAATATAACGTATCACGCGCAGCAGATTCGTTATGCTTGCTCGCCGGATTCCCGCTTCAACCGCTCCGCCTGAGACGCGCGCAGGTACAGCGGCTCGACTTCTTCTTTTGCGCACATCTGCCGTGCTATTGCAGCAAACCCGACAAATCGTGCGCGCGGATATGTCTTGTTTTGCACGTTCACATCGCCGACGAACACCGTATCCTGCGGCAGATCCGCAAGAAATGATTCCGTCTTAATAGGACACGGTTCGATTAGCGTATTCCCAGCCTGATACAGCGCGGCGTATGCGTTTCCGTTTCGCGCGTCAATCATCGCGCAGACGGGTTGTTCCGTCTTTTCTACGGATTGCGCAAGAGTTGCGAGCGAATCGACCGCGACGATCCGCTTTCCTGTAGCAAACGCCAGCGCGTTGACGAGGCTGACGCCGATGCGTACGCCCGTGAACGATCCGGGGCCGATGTCCACAGCGAATAGGTCGATGTTGTGAATCGTCACGCCGTTTTCTTCTAATAAGTCATCGATCAGCGGCAGGAGCGTCTCCGCGTGCTTTTTGCCCGCATCTGCCTCGCGCTCTGCGATGAGCATTCCATCACGAAACAGCGCGGCAGTGGCGACGGCGGCGGTGGTGTCGATGGCGAGCATCATAGCGCGTCCACCACGCTTTCGTATTGCTTGCCGATCGAGCGCAGCTCCAGCGTGCGCGGCTCGTCTCCGCTGCCAGCGAGATGAATCTCCAGCCGCTCCGGCGGCAGCGCCTCCGGCACACGCTCTGCCCACTCCAGCACGAGTATTGCGTCCTGCGCGAGGTAATCTTCAAGCCCGATGGCGAAGAGCTCCTCCGCGTCGTGGAGGCGATATGCGTCAAAGTGAATCAGTCGCGGGCTGGTTTCGTATTCATGCACGATGGTGAACGTAGGCGAGCGCACCTCGCTCGTACCAACCGCCGCGCCCATGCCGCGCACCAGCGCGGTCTTGCCCGCGCCAAGGCCGCCATAGAGCGCGACAAAACTCGGCACCGGCAGAGCGCGGACGAGCTGCCGCCCCAGCGAAAGCGTCTCCTGTTCAGTTGTGCAGACGATGGTTTTCAAAAATAGCCCTCTTAGTCGAATCTTGGTCGTCTTTGGTTTGTCTGGCAGGGATCAGTCGTAAATGCCCTGAGCGAGCAGCTCTCGTGAGAAATCGCCGAATCGATCCTCCTGAATCGCGCGGCGGACGTCCTCCATCAGCCGCAGGGAGAAGCGAAGGTTGTGCATGGTCAGCAGCTGCGCGCCGAGAATCTCTTTCTCCTTGACGAGATGACGCACATACGCGCGCGTGAAATTCTGGCAGCAGTAGCAGTCGCAGCCCTCTTCCAACGGCGTGTGATCGTGCTCATATTTCGCGTTTTTGAGCGTCATGCGCCCGTGCCGCGTGAGCGCCATGCCGTTTCGTCCGGCGCGGGTTTGCAGAACGCAGTCAAACATATCGATGCCGCGCAGCACGCCTTCTAGCAGGCAGTCCGGGCTGCCGACGCCCATGAGATAGCGCGGCTTATGCGACGGCATATAGGGCATCATGGTTTCCAGCATTTCGTACATAATCTCTTTCGGTTCGCCAACGCTCAAGCCTCCGATGCCAAAACCGGGGAAATCCATATCCGTGATCGTCTTGGCGCTCTGAATGCGCAGGTCGCCAAACATGCCGCCCTGCACGATGCCAAACAGCGCCTGGTCCCCGCGCGTGTGTGCGGCTTTGCAGCGCTCGGCCCAGCGGTGTGTGCGTTCCATCGCGGAGATGGTATACGCCCGGTCGGAAGGATACGGCGCACACTCGTCAAAGCACATCGCAATATCCGCGCCCAGCGCCTGCTCGACTTCCATGACCGATTCCGGCGTGAAGAAGTGCTTGCTGCCGTCGATATGGGAGCGGAATAGTACGCCGTCTTCCTGGATGTCGTTGATCTTCGCAAGTGAAAACACCTGAAATCCGCCGCTGTCGGTCAAGATCGGCCGATCCCAGTGCATGAATTTGTGCAGTCCGCCTGCCTCCTCCACGAGCTTGTGCCCGGGACGGAGGTAAAGATGATACGTGTTGCCAAGAATGATGTTTGCGCCTACGTCGACAAGATCGCGCGGGGTCATCGCCTTGACGGTCGCCTGCGTGCCGACGGGCATAAAGATCGGTGTTTCGATGTCTCCATGCGGCGTATGCAGCACGCCGTACCGCGCGCCGCTCTGTTTGCAGATGTGTTTTAAATCAAATGTAAACGGGTATGCCATGCGGCTCTTCCCTCAGATCTTTCCTAATTTATACAACGTGAAATCTGTTTGATATTACAGTTACAGAATCAGCATCGCATCGCCGAAGCTAAAAAAACGATAGCGCTCTTTGATCGCGTGCGCATAGCAGCGCAGCGCTTCTTCCCGACCAGTCAACGCGGAGACGAGCATGAGCAGCGTTGATTCCGGCAGGTGAAAGTTGGTAATCAGCGCATCCACCGCGCGGAAGCTGTAACCCGGCGTGATGTAGATGCCCGTCCAGTCCTTGCCGGGTTGCACGATGCCGTTCTCCGTGGTCACGCTCTCGAGTGTGCGGCAGCTCGTGGTGCCGACGGCGATGATGCGCCCGCCGTTTGCCCGCGCCTGATTGATGCGCTCTGCCGCTTCCGTCGAGACCTCATAATACTCCTTGTGCATCACGTGGT
>DNFZ01000213.1 GCA_003486785.1 Clostridiales bacterium
CAAACACGCTAAACGCCATGAGCGCAGCCATTGCGAGCACGAGGAGACGTTTGGTCAGTTTCATCTCGGGTATCCTCCTTTTTTGATACTACGAGTATAGCAAGATGCACAGGAGCGCTCTTTTGAAATCGGGCGCTCTTATTTTGAAAACGAGCGAATGTTAAGTTTTTGTTAAGTGCATACGGGTATACCAAACCACGCGTCCCTTCTCTCCGCTTTTTGGCCCGGCGGACAGGGATGCGTAAGCGCTTTCTTCTGCTTCTTTTCTATGTCAGCGCATACTCATACGCGCGAAATGCAAGGTGGATGATCTCTGCTGCCGCTCTGGCGGATGCCAACATGCCTGAGATGGAAAGCGGACTACTCTCCGCGGCGAAACTCGTTCGGCGTCATACCGACGTACTTGCGAAAAATTGTAGAAAAATAGCTGAAGTTTTCGAAGCCGACCGCGCCCGCCACATCGCTGACGCGCACGTTTTGGTCGCGCAAGAGCCGCTTTGCCTGCTCGACGCGGTATGCGCGGATATAGTCCTTGAGATAGATACCCGTCTTCTTTTTATAGAGCTTTGCTAGGTATTCCGGCGCAAGGTGAAACACACCGGCGATCTCATTGCGATCGAGCTGCTCGCTGTAGTGCTCGTGCACATACGCGTTAATGCGCTCGATGAGTCCGCTCGCTTTTCGCACTTCTTCCTCATAATCATACGCGCGCTCCAGCAGGCAGTTGACCCAGCGGATCATATCCACAGCGGACTGCGTTGCAAGATCGGACAGGCGCATCGCGTTTTCGTCTTGAAACAGGAGCGTCGCCTGGATGCCGCATTCGGAAAGATAGCCATAGACCGCCTGCAGGATCTCCTGCTTCATGAAAAACAGGCTTCTTTCGTTGAGTGTGCGGTTGTCGGTGCGAATGTTGAGCACGTCTTTGATGTAGGTTAGAAGCGGCATTTTGTCCCGCGCGACGAGCCATTGCGCAAGGCGTTCCAGATCGAGAATCACCGGCTCGCCGCAGGAGGCGCCGAGTGCGCCGCTCTCGGAAAACGCCTGTCCATAGAACGCCGCGCTGCGCTGCAGCATGCGGTGCAGCTGGTTGTGTTTCTCCGGCAGTTCCTCGATGGCGCACGCGGAGCCGACGCAGCAGGTCGCCTTGACGCGTGCGCTCTCCGCACATGCGGCGATTACCTGCTCGCAACGCGAGATAAGCGTCTCTTCCGGCGCATCCGGTACGGTGGTCATAAACCACAGCCCTGTTTCTCCCACGCGGCGCACGACGCACTCGTTTTCTTCCGCACTGCAGATCAGGCGGGAATGGATGCTTTCGATCTGAAAGAAAAACAGATCGTTTCCGAGGTCCTCCAGCGTTCGGTCAAAGTCTGTGATCTTGGTTAAAATCAGCCTGAACGCTTGATTTGTATCGATGGGCAGCTTGCGCGCCGCGATTTCGCACTGTATGGAATCCCGCCAGCTCCCGACGATGCCGCTGTAGAGCGAGAGCCAGAAATAGAGCTGCTCCTGCCGCAGGTTTTTGCTGTGCCACTCGCCGTATTCACTCTTTTCGCGCATGCGCTGCGTCTCCGCAATCCTTGCAATCACGCGCTTGATTGAGAGCTGCATGATCTCCGCGTCAAAGGGTTTGACGAGATATTCCGCGGCGTCGAGCTTGATGGCATGCGCCGCGTAGTCAAATCTCTCGTGGCAGGTGAGCAGGATAAACTCCGTCGCCTCCCCGCGCCCGCGAATCCATGCGAGCAGATCAAGGCCGGACCCTTGCGGCATCTCGATGTCGCTGATGATGATGTCCACCGGGGCGCACTCAATGATCGCCTTTGCTTGCGCAACGCTGTGCGCGATTTCGACTTCCGCAATGCCGATGTCGCGCCACGCGATGGAATCCCACACCGTTTCCACGGTCGGGACGTCGTCATCGACGATCAAAAGCCGCATGCGCCACACCACCCTTTCGTTTTTGCCTAGCTCTGCTCAATGCTCCGCCTCGCCTTCGTCCGCGAACTCATGCAGCGGCGCCGCCGGTACCCAGATGCGGTTGAGGCAGCCGTGGGGTTCGATGTTGCTCAGCTCCAGCAAGTCCTCGCGCTCATACATCAGCGACATCATGCGCTTGACGCTCCAGAGCCCCACGCGTGAGCCGTCCTCGGTTCTGGGTTTTCCTTGCCCGTTCATATAGCGCAGCACATCCCGCGGGTACCCCTTGCCGTCGTCTTCGATTTCGATCAGCAGCATCTCCTGCCCCTTTCGCTCGCTCAGGCTCACTTTGATGAGCACCGTAAGCACGGCGTCGACGGAGATCGCATACTTAAACTCGTTTTCCACAAACGTCTGAATCAGCATCTGCGGAATGCGCCAGTTCTCAAGCGCGACAGGCAGATCGATGAAATAAAACGCACAGTTGGGGTATTTAAACGCCTGCATATCAAAATAGTTCTCGATGTGGCGTATCTCTTCTTTTACGGTGACCGTGTGCAGGCCGGACTTGAACATATACCGAATGTTCTTGGAGAGCGCCTCGACATACCCTTTGATCTGCTGGCCGCGCCCCTGGCTGTTCATGCTCGAAAGGGTGCTG
>DNFZ01000029.1 GCA_003486785.1 Clostridiales bacterium
CGATGGCGCGCAGATTTGCCTCGATGAGATGCTTCTTATGCGAAGGCACCGTCTGCGCTAGCGCCTGCTGCGTCTCTTCCTCCGAGAGCAGGAGGCAGTCTTCCAAGAAAGCGCCGAGCAAAATCATGTTGGAAAGCCCCTCCAGATGCTCGTCCGCTGCAAGCCGCGTGGCCGGCAGCGCACGATAGGAAACATCTGTCCGCGCGCGCGCATCAGGGATCAGCGACGCGTCCAGCACGATCGTTCCGCCGGGCCGCACCTTCTGCTCATAGGCTGAAAACGAAGGCAGATTCATGGCGATCAGCACATCCGGCTCGCTCACAATCGGCGATCCAATCGGTCCGTCGCTGAGGATCACCGCGCAGTTGGCGGTGCCCCCGCGCATCTCCGGCCCGTAGGACGGCAGCCATGTGACCTGCTTGCCTTTCAATACCCCCGCGTAGGCGATGAGTTTTCCCAAAAAGAGCACGCCCTGGCCGCCAAATCCGGCGATGAGTATGCGCATGGTTTTGTTGTTTTCCTGCATCATTCGCTTCCCTTCCTTTCGCTAGGTTCGATCTATGTTCACTGCGCTCTTGTCCCTGTAAACACCGAGCGGATAATAGGGAATCATGTCGCTGTCCATCCACCGGAGCGCGTCCTTCGGCGTTTTCCCCCAGTTTGTTGGGCAGGCGGAGAGCACTTCCACCAGTGAAAACCCCTTGCCCTCGACCTGATTGCGAAAGGCCTTCTCAACGGCCTTCTTTGCAGCCAACACATTCTTGGGTGAGTTTGCCGCAACGCGCGCGATGTATTCCGGCGCGTCCAGCTGGGCAAGCATTTCGCAGACCTTCACCGGCAGGCCGCACAGCGCTTCGCTGCGCCCGTAAGGCGATGTCTGCGTCACCTGCCCCGGCAGCGAAGTCGGCGCCATCTGTCCGCCGGTCATGCCGTAGACCGCGTTATTGACGAATATGATGGTGATGTTTTCGCCGCGTGCAGCCGCGTGAACCGCCTCCGCCATGCCGATGCTCGCAAGATCGCCGTCCCCCTGATACGTAAACACGATGGTTTCGGGGTTTGCGCGTTTGAGCCCGGTTGCAACGGCGGGCGCGCGTCCGTGCGCGGCAACCGTCATATCCAGATTGAAGTAATTGTATGCCAATACCGAGCAGCCGACGGGAGCGATGCCGATGGTGCGCCCCTCGATGCCCAGCGCGTCGATTGCCTCCGCCACCAGCCGGTGGATGATGCCGTGTGTGCATCCCGGGCAATAGTGCGTCTGCGTGGCGGTCATGGCGTGCGGACGATTTGTTGCGCTCATATTGCCTCCTCGTCAGCCGCCCGTTCAATAGCAGCCAGCACCTCTTCCGGCGAGGGAATCACCCCGCCCACGCGGGAGATCAGCGTCACAGGCCGCGTGCAGCGAATCGCAAGCTCGATGTCCGTCATCATCTGCCCCATAGACATCTCGACGGATAGAAACCGCTTGACCGTGCCTGCCGCCTGCCTGAGCGCTTCCGTCGGAAACGGCCAGAGCGTAATCGGACGGATCAAGCCCGCGCGGATGCCCTTTGCGCGCGCCGCTGCCACCGCGTTTTTTGAGACGCGCGCCGAGATGCCGTAGGCAACTAAGCAGATCTCGGCATCCTCCATACAGTAGGCTTCAAAATCCGTCTCCCGCTCTTGCACTAGCTTGTATCGCGCAAATCGTGAGAGATTTTTCTCTTCCAGCTCAGCGGGCGAGAGATACAGGGAGGTGATGATGTTCTTTTCCCGTTTTCCCTGCGTACCCGTGAGCGCCCATGGTTTTTCAACCGGCATTGGTGTGGGCGTCTCCAGTACAACCGGCTCCATCATCTGCCCGATCGTACCATCGGAGAGAATCATCACGGTCATGCGGTATTGGTCCGCAAGGTCAAAACCGCGCTGCGTGAGGCTTGCCATCTCCTGCACGCTTGCGGGCGCCAGCACGATATTGCGAAAGTCCCCGTGCCCGCCGCCGCGCGTGGCCTGCATGTAGTCCGCCTGCGATGGTTGTATGCCGCCAAGTCCCGGGCCCGCGCGCTGCACGTTGACCACAAGCGCGGGCAAGTCGCTCCCGGCAAGATAGGATAGCCCCTCGCTCTTGAGCGATATGCCGGGGCTCGAGGAGCTGGTCATCACCCTTTTTCCCGCCGCGCTCGCACCATATACCATGTGAATCGCGCCGATTTCGCTCTCCGCCTGCAAAAACACACCGCCCACCTGCGCCATGCGCTTGGATAAGTACGCGCCGATCTCCGTCTGCGGCGTGATGGGATAGCCGAAATAATGCCTGCATCCCGCGAGGACCGCCGCTTCGGCCAGCGCCTCGTTGCCTTTCATCAAAACAGTTTCTGCCATCTTCTCCCCCTCTTATCGCTCCAGCGTAATCACGCAGTCCGGACACATCAGCGCGCAAAACCCGCAGCCGGTGCAGCGGGACTCGTCCATCATCTGCGCGGGTGCGTGTCCCTTGTGGTTGATCGTGTCTGTGTCGATGCGGAGGATTTTCTTTGGGCAGGCGTCCACGCAAAGGCCGCAGCCCTTGCAGTTTTCCGCTTGAATGCTCCAATGTGCCATGTATGCTCTTTCTCCTGCTGTGTTGTCGGATGCAAACGTGCTGCATCTCTCCGGCAAAAGGATTAAAAACGGAAGGAATGATTGCTGTGCCGCCGGATTGCTAGGCATCATACAACTCTTTTTTCAACGAATCCTCAATTGGTTAGTACTACTAACTAATTGGCGAAAGAAGACCGTTGGTTTGAAGCAAGACCGCCCCCTTCACTGCGCATTTGGTTAGTAGTCCTAACTATTATAGCCCTTTGCTTCGCTTTTCGCAATCGCGTTAAAAAAAGAAGCAGGTCTTACCTGCCTCTTGTCTACGTGCTAATCGCGAATTTTTATGAAATCAAGGAATTCAAACTCGACATGCTCGACGCGGTCAGAGATATCGCTCCCTAAAAAAAGCTTTGCGGTCGCGGCAAAATCCTCCGCGCTGTCGCTGGCGTAATAGCGGCGCAGCCCTTTGCGGGACGGATCGTTGAGCCGGCTCTGTTCAGACAGCAGCGCCGCAGCCGCGCGCGCCGCCTCCTCGCCGGTGTCAATAAGTGTCACGTCCGCTCCCATATAATCCGAAATTACATCCATCAAGAGCGGATAGTGCGTGCAGCCGAGCACGAGGGTGTCTACACCCGCCGCCTTGACGGGGGCGAGATATTCCTCCACCACGCGCTCGGTGACCAGGTCTCCGCGGTGTACGCGGCCGTCCTCCACGAGCGGAACGAGCAGCGGGCAGGCCTTCGCGGTGAGCCTAGCCTCCGGCAAAACCGCGCGAATCGCCGCTTCATATGCGCTGCTTCGGATGGTCGCCTTGGTGCCGATCACGCCGATTTTGCCCGATTTGGTCGCGTTGACAGCGGCCCTTGCCGCAGGCTGCACCACGCCGAGGATGGGCAGATCGTTTTCGCGCTCCAGCACATCCAGCGCGGTGGTGCTCACCGTGCCGCAGGCGATGACGATCGTTTTTAAGTCAAAGCTGCGCAGGAAAGCGACATCCTGCCGCGCATAGCGCACGATGGTATCCGCGGAACGCCCGCCGTAAGGCACGCGCCCTGTATCGCCAAAATACACGATGTCCTCACCGGGCAACAGGCGGATCATCTGGCGCACGCAGGTCAGCCCGCCCATGCCGGAATCGAACACGCCGATGGGTCTTGTATCCATGCTACACCTCAAACGTAAAAAAACGGACAAGCGCGGCTTGCCCGTTTCGAATCGTGCCGAGAAATCGCAACATTGATTATATCATAGTTCCGTACGCTTGACACGCAAAACAGCGCCTGGATGCCCGGCGCCGCTCAAAACACGGATGGCTCCCGCCGAGGCTGTTAGGCCACGCATGAGTCAGCCGTGCAATTTCCCCGTATATACGAAGGTGCTCCTGGCAGATGATGCTTGCCTTCGCACCGCGCATGTAGTACCCTAACAACATAAAAATGAAAAAAGGCTGGTTAAAAATATTGATCGCGTCCCCAAAAAAATACGAATATTTGCTCTTCGACATAGACAATACGATCATGGACTTCACAGCAGGTGAAAAGACCGCGCTGTTTCTGACGATGGAGGAGTTTGGCATTTCTCTTGCGCAAACGGATTATCAAAAATATCTAGCGGTAAACAAAGCCGCTTGGTCGCGCTTTGAAGCGGGCGAGCTGGACAGCATCGACGTACAGCGCGTGAGGTTTGAAGACTTTGCCGCGCATCTCGGGCGCGATGTCGCGCAGGCGACGGACATGAACGCGCGGTATGTGGAAAATCTGGGCGAGCAGGCGATCCTCTTCGATGGCGCGGCGGAGTTGCTCGAACGCCTCTCGCGCCGCTATCAGCTCGCCATCGCCACCAACGGGCTTTCGCTGGTGCAGCGCGCGCGGCTCGCCAAGGCCGGCATACTGCCGCTGTTTCGCGGCGTTTTTATCTCGCAGGAGATGCGCGTTCCAAAGCCGGACAAGGCGTATTTTGAGTTGATTTTCGCCTTCTTCGGGGACGAAGCGCGCGAAAAATATCTCATGATCGGCGATTCGCTCTCGGCGGACATTCAAGGCGGCATCAACGCCGGGATCGATACCTGCTGGTATCGCCCCGCGGGAGAGGCTCTGCCCGCCGATATCGCGCCAACCTATACCATAGACGGGTATGCGGAGCTGCTCGCGCTGCTTTTGCCCGGCTAAAACGCAACAAACAGAAATCAATCGACTTGCTCAGGATGGGCTGCCCGACAACCGAATGCATCGGCTAGAGCAAACGCTCGCGCAGGTTGCGCTGCGAATGCAAAGCGTTCCGCCTATGGCTTTTTCATTCGGCTTGCGGTAAGATAGGAAAACTCTACCAGGAATTCAGGAGGACATCAGATGGATCGCTTTGAGCAGGTCGCCGTCGTGAAGAAGGCAAATGTCTATTACGAGGGAAAGGTCACAAGCCGAACGGTGCTCTTCGCGGACGGAACGCGAAAGACGCTCGGCATCATTCTTCCAGGTCAATACTCCTTCGGTACGGCGGAGAAAGAGCATATGGAGATTCTCGGCGGCGTGCTGCGGGCGCTGCTGCCCGGCGAGAGCGCTTGGCGCGCGTTTGCCGAGGGGCAGGCGTTTGACGTTCCCGCCAACAGCCGTTTCGAGGTTGAGGCAGATGGCGTTTGCGACTACTGCTGCTCCTATATCGCAGAGTAGATATACAGCCAATCAGACGGACGGAGCGTTGAATCCGTCCGTTTCTTTTACAGCCGTATTGTAGAATCTAATTTTCACGTGTTTTTTTGGAGGATAGTACTATGCGCTAGGTAGTGACGGGGTATATTGTGGCGGGCTATGGTTTTTTCTGATACAATGGATGAGGAAACGAGAGGTACGACAATATGAAAAAAAATATCGGCAAACTGCCGCATTTGCTCAAGAAAACCGACGGGAACGACCCGCAAACGGAAG